>NZ_JBFULS010000051.1:0-42290 GCF_054049775.1 Methylobacterium sp. P5_C11
AGTGCTCGGGCAATTCCCGCGGCTTCTTCGAGCCGCGCATCGCCGGCGGCCAGCTCGCCAACGGCGCCATGGGCTGCGCCCGCTGGACCGGCGTGCCGCTCAAGGCCGTGCTCGACAAGGCCGGCGTGAAGGCCGGCGCCGTGCAGGTGTCCTTCGAGGGCCTCGACGGACCGGTCCTGCCCGAGACGCCGGACTTCGCCAAGGCGCTGACCCTCGACCACGCCCGGGACGGCGCGGTGATGCTGGCCTGGGGCATGAACGGGGCGGATCTCCCCTGGCTGAACGGCTTCCCGCTCCGCCTCGTGGTGCCGGGCTATTACGGGACGTACTGGGTCAAGCACCTCAACGGTATCGCCGTCCTCGATCACCCCTTCGAGGGCTTCTGGATGAAGACGGCCTACCGCATCCCCGACAACGCGTGCGCCTGCACCGAGCCCGGCAAGGCGCCGGACAAGACCGTGCCGATCGGCCGCTTCAACGTCCGCTCCTTCGTGACCAGCCTCGCCGACGGCGCGCAGGTCAAGGCCGGGCGCGTGCCCCTGCGCGGCATCGCCTTCGACGGCGGATCGGGCATCAAGGCGGTGGCGGTCTCGACCGACGACGGCAGGACCTGGAGCACGGCGCAGCTCGGCCCGGATCTCGGCCGCTACGCCTTCCGCACCTGGACCGCGGAGGTCGACCTGGCGCCGGGCGCCCATGCCCTGCGGGTACGGGCCACGGGCAACGACGGCGACACCCAGCCGATGGAGCCGCGCTGGAACCCCGCCGGCTACATGCGCAACGTCGTCGAGACCACCCGCGTCACAGCGGCCTGAGGAGGATCGACATGCTGAGGTCCATCGTGCTGCCCGCCACGGCCGTCGCGCTCGCGGCCGCCCTGGCGGGAACCGAAGTCCGCGCCGCGCCCGAGACCTACGCGCTGCCGGAGCCCACGGCCCAGTTCCGGCCGGCCCCGGAGGCCGCGCACGCCGCCGGCTTCCAGGCCGCGCAGGAGAACTGCCTGACCTGCCACTCGGCCGACTACGTCGCCATGCAGCCGCCGAAGAAGGGGCAGGCGTTCTGGGACGCCGAGGTCGCCAAGATGATCAAGGTCTACCGGGCGCCGATCACGGAGGCGCAGGCCAAGGCCATCGCCGCGTATCTCGGCGCGACCTACTGAGCGCCGGACAGGGAGGCGACGCCATGACCGCCAGGATGGCCAGCCGCGCCGCGGCCGAGATCGCGCCCGCCGGCCGCGGTCGCGCCTGGGCCGGTGCGGCGGGCAGCCTGCTGCCGGGGCTCGTCCTGTGCCTCGTCCTCACGGTGGTGGCGCAGGCGCTCCAGGCCGGCGAGGAGCGCCTGACCGGCCATCCCTACGTCGAGGCCCTGGTCCTCGCCATCCTGATCGGCACGGCTTTGCGCACCGTCTGGATGCCGGGCGCGCGCTTCAAGGCCGGGATCGCCTTCTCGGCCAAGCAGGTGCTGGAGGTGGCCGTCACCCTGCTCGGAGCCTCGGTGAGCCTCGGGGCGATCGTCGCGTCGGGTCCGGCGCTGCTCGCCGGCATCATCGGGGCGGTGGCGCTCACCATCCTGGCGAGCTGCGCCATCTGCCGCGGCCTGGGTCTGCCGGTGCGCATGGCGCTGCTGATCGCCTGCGGCAACGCGATCTGCGGCAACTCGGCCATCGCCGCGGTGGCGCCCGTCATCGGCGCCGACAGCCGGGACGTTGCGGCCGCCATCGCGTTCACGGCGGTGCTCGGCGTGCTGATGGTGTTGGGGCTGCCGCTGTTCGTTCCCCTGGCCGGCTTCGGGGAGCACCAGTACGGCGTGCTGGCGGGGCTCACCGTCTACGCGGTGCCGCAGGTGCTGGCCGCGACCGTCCCGGTGAGCCCGCTCGCCACGCAGGTGGGCACGCTGGTCAAGCTGGTCCGGGTGCTGATGCTCGGACCGGTGGTGCTGGCCCTCTCGCTCCTCGCCCCGCGCCTGCCGGCGGACGACGCTGCCAAGGCCGCCCAAGGGTCCGCGCCGGCCCGGCCCGGGTTCTTCAAGCTGGTGCCGTGGTTCATCCTCGGCTTCCTGGCGCTGGCCACGCTGCGCTCGCTCGGACTGATCCCGGATGCCTGGATCGGCCCGCTCTCCCGCTTTGCCGGCTTCCTCACGATCATGTCGATGGCGGCGCTGGGCCTCGGGGTCGATGTCCGCGTGCTGGCCCAGGTCGGCGGCCGGGTGACGCTGGCCGTCACCGCCTCGCTCCTCGTGCTGCTGGCCATCGCCGTCCTGCTCATCCGCGGCCTCGGAATCGGTTGAGGCGCCGCCGACGACCGGGCTCAGGCCGGCCGCTGCGCCGAGGCCGTGCAGGCCCCCACCGGCGGGCGTGTCGAAGGCGCCTGCGTCTGCATCATGCTCGGACGGACTGCTTCGACCGCCTCAAACTCACGACAGCCTCTGGGACGCACGTCACATCCGTTCCGCGCTGATCGTCATCGGCGCAACGGTCGCCGATTTGCGGACGCCGAAGGCGGGCCGCGCACGAACCGCCTGTCCGAACCGGGGACGTGCCTTCGGCGGTTGGCATGACCGGAGCGGATGCGAAGCCGAGCGTCCGTCCGGCGCGCTGGCGTGACGTGGTCTGGCTGGATGCGGTCCGTCGCCTCGCAGGCGGCCGAAACGGCCCAGCGGACACATCGGACGCGGACCAGTCACGCGTGACCGCATGCAGAGTGTCGGAGGATTGACCTTCGAACGCCTCCACTGCCCTCGGGCGGTTCCTTTTTCTCGTTCGGTTTCGGAGATGCTTGGCCGATTGTCGGACCAACTGTCGATAAAATAAGCGGGATCTTATTTGATCCAGATCAACGCCCCTTCCGATGGGTCCTAAGCTTATCGATCGGCAATCAAAACGGAATGCGACCGAGCAAAGACGGACAACCGCGACAGGAGGTGTCTCATGAGCAGGACGGCGACCTTTGGAACCCTCCCCGCGCAGACGGGCCATGCCCGCGGGTGGTTCATCGCGGTCGGCACCGCGCTGCTGGTCCTCGGCATCGTGGGCCTGTTCATGGCGGTGACCCTCACCATCGTCAGCACGCTCTGGTACGGCATCCTCCTGATCGCCGCCGGCATCGCCGAGATCGTGGAAGCGCTCACCAAACCCGCGGAGATGGAGGTCTGGCGCTCCCGCGCCGTCCGGTTCCTCGCGGGGCTGCTCTATCTCATCGGCGGTCTCTGGGCGGTCTTCCGTCCCCTTGAAGCCTCGCTCGCCCTCACGCTCGTCCTCGGCCTGACCCTGATCGCCTCGGGCGTGGCGCGCGCGCTCTGGGCGATCGTCCATGAGACGCAGATGTCCCGCGCCGCGGTGATCCTGTTCGCCCTGCTCTCGATGCTCCTGGGCGCCGCCATCATCGCGCAATGGCCGTATTCGGGTCTGTGGGCGATCGGCCTGTTCGTCTCCTGCGACCTGATCGCCGCGGGCCTGTCATGGGCCTGGATCGGCCTCTTCGGCAAGCCGCCCGTGGCGCCGGCGATCGCCTCGCCCGGCATCGGCTCGGCGGCCCGATGACCCTCTGCTGCGGACACGCCGATGTCCGCCGGCCGTCGACGTGACCACGGACATCAGCCTGCGGTTTGGAGGATGACAATGGGACCCCTGCCTCGTCGCACCGTCCTGGGTGGCCTCTCGTCGGCCGCCCTGGTGGCTACGGGCCTGCTCACGCTGCCGGGCGCCGTGGACGCCGCACCTCTCAGGGTGGAGCCCCTCGGCGGTCCGAACGGCGGCGCGCCCGTCGAGAAGGCTCGGGCCGTGGTCGTCGTCCCGCGCCGCCGCCGCCGCCGCAGGGTTTGCTGGTGGCGGCGCGGACGCCGGGTCTGCGCGTGGCGCTGATGGATGTGCCCGCGAGCCGGACCGGCCGCCCTCCTCGCGGCCCCCGGCGGCGTTCGCAGGCCGGGTCGTCTCACCGCCCGTGGCCGCGTCAGGGTTGGAACTGACCGATGTCCACACGACGCGCCTTCATCAAGACCCTCCCCGCCGTCGGGGCCGCGTTCTCCGCGGCCGGCTGTCTCATGGCGGAGGCGCGTGCCGCCGGCGGCACGGAGAACCGGCCGGAAACGCCCTTCCCGGAGCACTTCCACCCGAAGGGCAAGCCGGCATCGCCGTTCACGCGCGCGGTGCTGCGTCAGGCCCGCCAGTCTCTGCCTTTCGCGGACGACAGAGATGTCGAGGAGCAGAGACGCGGGCTGATCGCCCCCATGACCGCCATGACCATCCCGGCCGATGACGGTCACGCGGCCTGGGACATGCAGCAATTCAAGTTCCTCGAGGAGCAGGACGAGTTCGACAGCATTCATCCGTCGCTGCTGCGGATCTCGCGTCTCAACAACAATTACGGGCTCTATGAGGTCGTCCCAGGCATCTATCAGGTGCGGGGCTTCGACCTCTCGGACCTCACCGTCGTGCGCGGGCGGACGGGCTGGATCGTCTTCGATCCCCTGGTCAGCCAGGAGACCGCGCGCGCCGCCTGGGCGCTGTTCCAGGCCCATGTGGGCGAGGGGCGGCCGATCTCGGCTGTGATCTACTCCCACACCCACGGTGACCATTGGGGCGGCGTGCGCGGGATCGTCAACGAGGCGGACGTGCGGTCCGGGGCGGTGCCGGTGATCGCGCCGGCCGATTTCCTGCCCCACACGGTGGCGGAGAATGTCTACGCCGGCAACGCCATGAACCGGCGGCTCTTCTACCAGTACGGCCTGCTCCTGCCGGCGGCGCCGCACGGCTATGTCGGGCAGGGTCTCGGGCAGCGCGTCTCGGCCGGCACCAGCGGCCTGATCGCTCCGACGCGATCCGTAGAGAAGCCGATCGAGACCTTCGAGGTCGACGGCGTCCGAATGGTCTTCCAGAATACGCCCAACACCGAAGCGCCGCGGGAGATGAACACCTACATCCCCGAGATGAAGGCGCTCTGGATGGCCGAGAACGTCATCGCGTCCCTGCACAACATCTACACCCTGCGGGGCGCGCCGGTGCGCGATCCGCTGAATTGGTCGAAATACATCAATGTGGCGCTGCACCAGTTCGGGCAGGAGGCCGAAGTGATGTTCGCCTCCCACCACTGGCCCCGCTGGGGCAATGCGCGCATCCAGGAGGTTCTGCGGGCGCAGCGCGATCTCTACGCCCACATGAACAACCAAGTGCTCCACCTCGCCAACCAGGGCGTGACGATCAACGAGATCCACACCGTCTACGCGCTGCCGCAGAGCCTCCAGCAGACGTGGCATTGCCGCGGCTATCACGGGTCGCCGGAGCACAACAGCCGGGGCGTCATCCAGCGCTATCTCGGATTCTGGGACTGCAACCCGGCGACGCTGATCCCGCTGGCCCCGTCCGAAAGCGCGCCTCTCTACGTCGACATGATGGGGGGCGCGGAGGCGATCCTCGCCCGGGGACGACGCCTGCACGACGCGGGCCAGTACCTTCTGGCCCAGGAGATCGTGAAAAAGCTGGTCCAGGCCGAGCCGCACAACCAGGCCGCCAAGGAGCTGCTCGCCGACATCTTCGAGCAGATCGGCTACCAGCAGGAGAACCCCGGCCTGCGCAACAGCTTCCTGGCCGGCGCCTACGAGCTTCGCTCCGGCATCCCGGAAGGGGCGACGGCCAGTTCGAGCAGTCCCGACGTGGTGCGGGCGATGACGACCGAGCTGTTCCTGGACTTCCTCGGCATCCGCATGGACAGTCGGAAGGCCGAGGGCCTGCGCTTCACCATCAACCTGATCACGCCGGACAACGGCGAGCGGTTCATCGTCGAGCTGGAGAACGCGACGCTGACCACCATCGCGGGCTTCCAGGCCGAGAAGCCCGATCTGACCCTGACCCTCAACCGGTCGGATCTCGAGCAGACGATGGTCGGCGCCAAGACCCTGGAGGCGCACATCGCCGACGGGACCGCGCAGGTTCAGGGCGACGCGAGCATCCTGACCCGGCTGGCCGCCACGATGGTGGATTTCGATCCGCGCTTCGAGATCCTGCCCGGCACCAAGGTCCGGGGCGCCGCGGACCTGGTGCAGGCCGACCCGTACCGGGCCGATCCTTATCGGGCCGATCCTGGGCGGGCGTTCGCCGAGTAGCCGGGGACGAGCGCCCCCTCTTCGGCGGCGGTCGCGTTCCGGCCCGTCCGCGTGACGCTGGAATGCATGGCACGCGGGATGGGGGCTCGATCCGATGGCGAACGACGCGATCTCACCGGGGGCGTGCGCGGGGGATCAGGTCCTGATCGACCTGGCTCTGCAGGGCGGCGGCGCCCACGGTGCCTTCACCTGGGGCGTGCTCGACCGCCTGCTGGAGGAGCCAGGGCTCGGAATCGACGGCATCTCCGGAACGTCGGCCGGCGCCATGAACGCGGCGTTCCTCATCGACGGCTACGAGCAAGGCGGGGCCGCCGGAGCGCGCGCGGCGCTCGAGGCCTTCTGGGACGCCATCGCGCGCGCGGCCCGATTCAGCCCGCTCCAACGCAGCCCGCTCGACGTGATGCTCGGCCGCTGGACGCTCGATTACGCCCCCCTGTACTTGGCCGCGGACCTGATGGCGCGGGTGTTCTCCCCCTATGACCTCAACCCGCACGGCTTCAATCCGCTGGGGCGGATCCTGGACGCGCAGCTGGATTTCGAACGCATCGCGCGGAGCCGGATCAAGCTCTTCGTCACCGCAACGAATGTTCACACGGGCCAAGGCCGCGTGTTTCGCAACGCCGAGCTCACGGCCGACGTGCTCCTCGCCTCGGCGTGCCTGCCGACGCTGTTCCAGGCGGTCCAGATCGACGGCGCCGCCTATTGGGACGGAGGCTATTCCGGAAACCCGACGATCACGCCCCTCGTGCGCGAATGCGAGTCGCGGGACACGATCATCGTGCAGGTCAATCCGGTCGAGCGGGCACAAGCGCCGACCTCGGCGCGGGAGATCCTCAACCGGCTCAACGAGGTCTCGTTCAACGCGGTCCTGCTCAAGGAACTGCGGATGATGGCCCTGCTGCGGCAGGTCGCGCCCGCGGACGACTCGGAATGTGCCCGATGGTCGGCGATGCGCCTGCATCGCATCGCGAGCGACATCGTTGCGGGCCTTGGCGCCTCGTCGAAGCTCAATTCGGAATGGGCATTCCTGACGATGCTGCGGGACGAGGGACGCCGCTGCGCCGAGACCTTCCTGAACGCGCATCGGGCCGATCTGGGACGCCGCCCCACGTTCGACCTCGACCGGCTGCTCGACGGCGTGTGACGCGGGCAGCACCCGGCCGGGGACCGGCAACTCTGGCTTGGCCGATCCGATCCCGCGTTGATCAGGATCAATACGCTTATCGATCCCGGATATTATAAATATTCGCGCCGATGTCGGAATGCATATTTCGAGTATTTCAATATCGGTGGACTGCTGGCGGCGCTCTGGTGCCCAGCAAGTCGAAGTGGGGTGCCTGCGAGGGGTGGCGCGAGGCCCCGTATTCGGGCCGTCCGCGATCGCGGGTCGCTTTCATGTCCGGAACGACCGACCGCGTCCGGCCGGCGTCGGACACAAGGCCCGGCCCTGTGCTTATGGACAGAGGAGAGAACGCACATGAACAAGATCCGGACTCTTCGGGTGGCGCTGTTCGCCCTCCCCTTGGCCCTCCCCCTCGCCCTCCCTTTGGTCACTTTCGCCACGTTCGCGGAGGCGGCGCCGGCCGGCCCTGCGCACGCAACCGTATTGGCCGGTCCGGCGCTCTCGACAGCGGGCGTCACGATCGGCCGCCACAGGGCGCTTCCGAAGAAGAAGCGCATCCATCATCAGCGGAAACTCTAGGCGCGATCGAGCCGCGGGATCGCGCGTGCGTGCTGATCCCTGAGCGCTGGCGCATCGGTGGAACGACCCCTCCGGGGGGCGAGCGCGCGAGACGCGGGACCCGGCCGGACCTCGACACGCAGACTTCGACGCGCGCGCTGCCGCCGACCCGACTTGGTAAAGCGTTCGGTTGCCTCCATCCTGTTCGCGGACGGAACCGCTGGACCGGGTCGAGGGCGGCATGAAGCGACTGGACGTAGCGGTCATCGGCGGTTCGATCGCCGGACTGACCGCGGCATGTCTGCTCGCGCGCAGTGGGCATACCGTCTCGGTCTACGAGCGGTCGGCGAGCGCCCTCTCGAGTCGCGGGGCGGGGATCGTCACGCATCCGGGGCTCCGGTCGGTGCTGGAACGCTGCGGCAGCCGGGCCGGCGCGCGTGATCTCGGGGTGACGGTCGAGGGCCGCAGAGTCCTCGACCGGGACGGCCACGTCATCGCGGAACGCAGGCTGCCGCAGGTGCTCGCGGGCTGGGGGCGTCTCTATCGCCTGTTGCTGGATGCCCTGCCGCCGGACCGGGTCCGCTTCGGGGCGGCGCTGGCCACGGTCGACCATCGGGGCGATCACGTCGTCGCGTCCTTCGCTGACGGCCGTCGAATCACGGCGGACCTCCTCGTCGGAGCCGACGGGCAGTTCTCGACGGTGCGGGGCCAGTTCCTGAATGCCGTGACGCCGACCTATGCGGGTTACGTCGCCTGGCGCGCGGTCGTGGACGAGGCCGCCCTCTCACGCACAACCCGCGAGGCAATCTGCGGCCATTTCGCGTTCTGTCTGCCTCCGGGGGAGCAAATCCTCGGCTATCCGGTCTCAAGCCTCGAGGACGGGACCGGAGCCAAGCGGAGTTTCAACGCGGTCTGGTACAGGCCGACCCCGGAGGCCGCGCTCCACGCGCTGCTGACCGATACCGGCGGGATCCGCCATGCCCTCTCCATCCCGCCGGGCCGGATCAAGGCCGAGGTGCTGGCGGCGATGCGCGCCGACGCCGAGGGGATCCTCGCGCCGCCGTTCACCGAGGTCATGCTGCGCGCCGAGCAGCCGTTCCTGCAGGCGATCCTGGACATCGAGACGCCGACCATGGTTCCGGCCCGGGGCGTCGCCCTGATCGGCGATGCGGCCTTCGTGGCCCGTCCCCATGTCGGGATGGGCGTGACCAAGGCGATGGAGGACGCCGCCGCCCTCGTGGACGCCCTGGAGGTGGCGGGCGGCGACGTGGACGCGGCCCTCGCGGCCTTCGACCGCGCCCGACGCGCCTACGGAGCGGCGGTCGTGGCGCGGGGGCGCGATCTCGGCGCGTACCTGCAGGCGCAGCAGCGCGGGGCAGCCGAACGGATGGCGGCGGAGCGGTTTCGCAGCCCCGAGGCGGTGATGGCCGGGACGGCGGTCCCGCCGGATGTCCGCCTCGCTTAGGCCGCGCGGCGGGTCGCCTCCGCGCGGATGGCATCCGGGAGCCCCAGGGGCGGGTTCGCGCTGTCCAGGAACTCGACGGTGGTGAAGAGCAGCTCCGTGTCGCCGATATTGGCGAGGTCATGGGTCATCGACTCGCCCGGCCCGAACGACAGGTGCTGGATGTCGCCCGCGCGGTAATCGACCTCCGCGACCCGCCCGTCTCCGTACTGCGAGCGGGCGCGCCCCGCCGTCACCGCGGTCCAGAAATAGTCGAGGACGTGCGTGTGGAAGCCGATCCGCGCCCCGGGCGCCAGGACGATGGTCCAGACCCGGCAGCGCGCGTCCTCCGAGAGGAGGCGGGTGCCGACGCAGCCATTGCCGCGCGCCGCGTCGAACTCGCGCGCCAGATCCGGCGGCAGCGCCGCCAATGCCGGTTGCGATCCCTGGGTCATGGCGTTCCTCCACGCCGCAAGGCTAGCGCAGTTTTCGCGGAAGTCATCGACCCATCCGCGGATGACGGTGCCGCACGGGCTCGTCGCGCGATGTCGCCCGCGCGTCGGACCTCATGACGTCGGGTCGCCGGCGCCCGACCCGGTCCGGCTCGATCCGCTCGCCCGCTGGCCGGCGCCCAGCACCACCCGGCGATGGGTCGCGTGCAGGCCCGGCAGGGCCGCGTCGAGCATCGCGGCCCGGACCCCGTCGCGATCCGCGGCGCCGTCGATCCCGTAGACCCGCGAGCGGAGGCCGACATAGACCAGGGCGCCGTGGATGCCGAACAGCAACTCGAACTCGGCGTCGGACAGCGCCTGCGTCTGCGCGTTCGGCAGGTTCGACTCGGCCCGCATGCCCGCCAGCAACGGCGCGAAGATCCGTTCCCGGACCATGCCTAGATAGCGGCTCGGAAGATCGAAGCCCTTGAGCCCCGCCGAGACGAAGATCCGCAGCCACGCGTAATCGTCGATCCGGTGCTGATAATCGATCTCGAAGCGTCGGAAGCGTTCGAGGCACGGGAGGGCGGTGTCGCGCACCGTCGCCTCCCAGCCGGGATCCCAGCGCTTGAGATAGACCTCCTCGTAGATCCGCTCGATCAGGGCCGCCTTGGTCGGAAAGTACCGGAACAGGAGCGGCTGGGTGATGCCCAGCCGGCGGGCGAGTTCACGGGTGTGCCCGTCGAGGCCCACCTCGGCGAAGTAGTCGATCGCCCCCGCGACGATCTGGCGCTCGCGCGCCTCGGGCGTCAGCCGCCGGCCGGCCGGAGCACGCGCATCCCTGTCTGCCGGCCTGCTTGACGCCATACCGTTTTCGCCTTCTATTGAGCGAACGATCAATAAGGGCTTCCAGCCTGTCTCATCGAGGCGGTCATGGGCAAGTCCACAGGGAGGAGAAGCCGCGCGTGAAGGCGCCAGACTTCGCCTATGTGCGCCCGGCCTCGCTCGATGCGGCGCTGGCTTTGCTCGCCGAGCACGGGGAGGACGCCGTTCCCCTCGCGGGCGGCCAGAGCCTCGTCACGGCCCTCAACATGCGGCTCTCGGCGCCCGGCCTTCTGGTCGACCTCAACGCGATTCCCGAACTCGCCGGCGTCTCGGAAGCCGACGGCGTGGTGCGGATCGGCGCCATGACGCGCCACCGCGACGTCGGCACCGTGGCACTCGTGCGCGAACGCCTGCCGCTGCTGGCCGCCGCCCTGCCGCACATCGCCCATCCGGCGATCCGCAACCGTGGCACGATCGGCGGCTCGGTGGCGCTGGCCGATCCCGCCACCGAGTGGCCCGCCTGCTGCCTCGCCGCCGGCGCCACCATCGTGGTGCGCGGCCCCGGGGCCGAGCGGCGCATCGCGGCGGACGCCTTCTTCCTCGGCCTCTACACGACGGCGCTGGAGCCCGGCGAGATCGTCACGGCCGTCGAGTTTCCGGTGCCGGGTGCCGACGCGGTCTGGGGCTTCGACGAGCTGTCGCGCCGCCACGGCGACTACGCCCTCGTCGGCCTCGCGGCGACCGGGCGGCGCGGCGCGGGCGGCCTGTCGGACCTGCGCCTCGCCTTCTTCGGGGTGGCCGACCGGCCGGTCCTGGCCCCGGCCGCCGCGGCCTCCATCGAGGCGGGAGACCTCGCGGGCGCCCAGGCGGCCCTCGCCGGCGAACTCGACCCCCCGGACGATCCGACCACCAAGGCCGCGACGCGGCTCCACCTCGCCCGCGTGATCCTCGGCCGCGTGGCGGCCCGGATGCAAGGCGGCACCGCGCAGGAGGGCGGCCCCGATGGCGTCTGAGAGCCCGGACCGCGCGCACGCGGTCGCCTTCACGCTGAACGGCGAGGCCGTGCGGGCGCACGTCCCGGCCCGGATGCATCTCGGCGATTTCCTGCGCCAATCCTTCGGCCTCACCGGCGTGCATCTCGGCTGCGAGCACGGCGTGTGCGGCGCCTGCACGATCCTGGTTGACGGCCGGGCGGTGCGGTCCTGCCTGATGCTCGGCGTCCAGGCCGACGGCGCCACCGTCGAGACCGTGGAGGGCCTGACCGAGAGCGGCCGCATCCGCGACCTGCAGGACGCCTTCCACACGCGCAACGCCCTGCAATGCGGCTACTGTACCCCCGGCATGCTGGTGACGGCCGCCGAGCTGCTGGACGACGCGGACGCGACGGCTTCGCGCGCGGCGATCCGGGCGGCGATCGCGGGCAATTACTGCCGCTGCACCGGCTACCACGCCATCGTCGACGCGATCGCGGCGACCGCCGAGGCGCGCCGCAATCCCGGCCGGGAGGCCGCCGAATGAGCGCGGACCTAAGCGGCCTCACCTTTCTCGACCGGCCGAACAGCTATATCGGCCGCTCGGTCCCGCGGCCGAACGCCCGGCGCCTCCTGGAAGGCCGGGGCGTCTACGTGGACGACGTCGCCGTCGCCCGCCTCGGCCACGTCGCCTTCCTGCGCAGCCCCCACGCCCATGCCCGCATCGTCGCCCTGGAGACCGCGGACGCCAAGGCCATGCCCGGCGTGATCGCGGTGGTGACGGGCGCCGAACTGGCCGCGGTGTGCACGCCCTGGGTCGGCGTGCTCGGCCACTTCAAGGGCCTGCGCTCGGCGCCCCAGCACGCCCTGGCCCTCGACCGGGTGACCTGGGTCGGCGAGCCGTTCTGCGCGGTCGTCGCCCGCAGCCGGGCCGAGGCCGAGGATGCGCTCGCGGCGATCGTGGTCGAGTTCGACCCGCTCCCCGCCGTGGTCGACATGGAGACGGCACTCGATCCCGCGACGCCGGCGATCCACGCCGAGCTCGGCGACAACCTCGCCTTCGAGCGCGTCCTCGACGTCGGCGACGTGGATGCGGCCTTCCGCGACGCGGCCCTGGTGGTGGAGGAGACCTTCCAGTTCGGCCGGCACACGGGCGTCTGCCTGGAGCCGCGGGCGATCCTGGCGGACTGGGCGGCGGCGGACGGGATGCTCACCGTCCACCACTCCTTCCAGGCGCCGCATATGATGCAGGACATCCTGTGCAAGCACCTCGTCCTGCCGGAGGGCGCCGTGCGGGTGATCTGCAAGGATGTCGGCGGCTCCTTCGGGATCAAGGTCCACATCTACCCCGACGAGATGGCGACCTGTGCGCTGGCGCTGATGCTGAAGCGCCCGGTCAAGTTCGTCGCCGACCGGCTGGAGAGCTTCCAGAGCGACATCCACGCCCGCGACCACCGGGTCACCGCCCGGATGGCCTTCTCGGCCGCGGGCGACATCCTCGCCCTCGACATGGACGACCTCACCGGCATCGGTCCCTACTCGGTCTACCCGCGCACCAGCGCGGTCGAGGCCAACCAGGTCGTCAACCTGACCGGCGGCCCCTACCGGCACCAGCATTACCGGGCACGGGCGCGCGTCGTGCTCCAGAACAAGGCGCCGACCTGCCAGTACCGGGCGGTGGGCCACCCGATCGCCACGATGGTCGC
Organism: Methylobacterium sp. P5_C11; assembly: GCF_054049775.1. Classification (NCBI taxonomy): domain Bacteria; kingdom Pseudomonadati; phylum Pseudomonadota; class Alphaproteobacteria; order Hyphomicrobiales; family Methylobacteriaceae; genus Methylobacterium; species Methylobacterium sp. P5_C11. Next base: position 13,152 of record NZ_JBFULS010000051.1, read on the forward strand.
CGAGGGGCTCGTCGATCTCGGCGCCGCCCGCCTCGGCCTCGACCCCCTGGCCGTGCGCGAGCGGAACGTCATCCCCGACGACGCCTACCCATGCGCGGGCGTCTCGGGGATCAAGCTGGAGAAGCTGTCCCACCAGGCGGCGCTCGCCAAGCTCAAGGCGATGATGGACTACGACGGCCTCAGGGCCGAGCAGGCGGACCTGCGCGCGCGGGGGATCCACCGGGGCATCGGGCTCGCGGCCTTCATCGAGATCACCAACCCGTCGGCGGCCTTCTACGGGGTCGGCGGCGCGCGCATCTCCTCCCAGGACGGCTGCACGATCCGGCTCGATCCACAGGGCGGCGTCGTCGCGTCGGTCAGCGTCACCGAGCAGGGCCAGGGCACCGAGGGCATCATCGCGCAGATCGTGGCCACCGCCACGGGCGTGCCGATGGACAGGGTCCGGGTGATCTCGGGCGACACGCAGACGACCCCCTACGGCGGCGGTACCTGGGCCTCCCGCGGGGCCGGCATCGGCGGCGAGGCCGCGTGGCAGGCCGGCAAGGCGCTGCGCGGCAACGTCCTGGCGGTGGCGGGGGCGATCCTGCAGGCCGATCCCGGGAGCCTCGATATCCGCGACGGCGCCGTGGTGGACGCCGCCACCGGGACCGAGCGCATGCCCCTCGCGGAGCTCGGCCGCATCGTCTACTTCCGCCCGGACACGCTGCCGCCTGGCGTGCAGCCGGAATTCGTGGCGACCCGGCACTACGTGCCGAAGGACTACCCCTTCGCTTTCACCAACGGCGTGCAGGCCTCCTACGTCGAGGTCGACACCGAGACGGGCTTCGTGCGGCTGCTCAAGCACTGGTGCGTCGAGGATTGCGGGACCGTGCTCAACCCGCTCCTCGTCGACGAGCAGATCCGCGGCGGCATCGTCCAGGGGATCGGCGGCGCCTTGTTCGAGCACTGCCTCTACGACGCGGAGGGCCAACTGCTGAACGGGTCGATGGCCGACTACCTCGTGCCGATGGCCGGCGAGATGCCCGACATCGATGTCGCCCACGTGGTCTCGGCCACCGCGTCGTCCGAGATCGGCGCCAAGGGCGCGGGCGAGGCCGGCACCGCCGGCGCGCCGGCGGCGGTCGTCAACGCCATCAACGACGCGCTCGCGCCGCTGAACGCCCGGGTCGCGCGCCAGCCGGTGACGCCCGAGGTGGTGCTGGAGGCGCTGGGACTGATCTGATCACAGGAAGGATAAACCGGACAGGCTTCCCCGTCTTTGCGAGCGCAGCGAAGCAACCCAGGGCAGCGGGACGCTGCCGAACGTGGCGGCTCCCTGGGTTGCTTCGCTGCGCTCGCAAGGACGGATGGCCCTCCCCGGTCGGTACACATCGACCACGACGACGCATCGACCACCACGGGGCACGGTCCGCCGAAGAGGCCGGTCCCGACGCGGAAACGCCACGCCAACGGAGGGACGAGGGAATGGGAAGCTTCGACAGGCGCCGGCTGCTTCAGGGCAGCGCCGCCGCATCCGCGCTGGCGCTCGCCGCCCCGGCGTTCCTGCGCTCGGCCGCCGCGCAAGGGGGGCCGACCGGCGGTCCGATCCGCATCGGCTTCCCGGTGCCGCTCACCGGCGCCTTCGGGGCCGAGGCGAACGACCAGGTGCGCGCCGCCCAGCTCGCCATCAAGGAGTTCAACGAGGCCGGCGGCTTCCAGGGCCGCACCGCCGAACTCCTCGTGCGCGACGACAAGCTCAACCCCGGCGAGGCGGCGACCCGCACCCTCGAGCTGATCGAGAAGGACAAGGTCAACTTCCTGGTCGGCGGCCTCTCGGCGGCCGTGACCCTGTCGACCAACAACGTCGCCCGCGAGCGCGGCGTGATCTACAACTCGATCAGCCAGTCCGACGCGATCAACGAGGCCAAGGATTTCGGCCGCACCACCTTCCACGAGGCCCTGAACCCGCACATGACCGCAGGGGCGGTCGGCCGCTACGTCTTCCCGAAGTCGGGCAAGCGGGTCGCCTTCCTCAGCGCCGACTACGCCTACGGCCACGAGATGATGCGCGGCTTCAAGCGCGCCGGCGAGGCCTCGGGCATCGAGGTCGTGGCCGATATCCGCCACCCGATCGGCGCCTCCGACTACTCGGCCTTCCTACCCCGGATCGCCGCGCTCAAGCCCGACGTGCTGTGCCTGTGCAATTTCGGGCGGGACCAGGTCGTCTCGATCCAGCAGGCCACCGAGTTCGGCCTGAAGCGCAACACCAAGCTGGTGGCCCCGGTCCTCCTGTTCACCGCCCGCAAGGCCGGCGGCGACGCCTTCGACGGCGTGATCGGCGGCACCTCCTATTACTGGCGCCTGGAGGACAGCGTGCCCTCCGCCAAGGCGTTCAACGACCGGTTCCGCGCCGCCTATAGCGGTGCCGTGCCGTCGGATTACGGCGCGCTCGGCTATGCAGGCGTCCGCTCGGTGCTGGAGGGGGTGAAGGCCGCCGGGTCGGTCGAGACCGACAAGGTCGTGGCCGCCATGGAGGGCCTGAAGGCCGATTTCTACAAGGGGCCGCAGAGCTTCCGGAAATGCGACCACCAGTCGGTCCAGTCGGTCCTGATCGTCGAGGCGAAGTCGAAGGACATGAAGACACCGGACGACGTCTTCACGATCCTCGGCACCGAGGGACCCGACGAGCGCTTCCTGCGCGGCTGCGACGAACTCGGCCACAAGGCGTGAGGCGCGCCCTGCGAACCCGCGGGAGGGCGCGGCCTTGAGCGACATCACGATCGGCGGCTTCCCCCTCGATCTCCTCGCCCTTCAGCTCGTGACCGGCATCGCGCTGGGGGCGATCTACGTCCTCGTCGGCATCGGCCTGTCGCTGATCTTCGGGCTGATGAACGTGGTCAACTTCGCCCACGGCGCCTTCTTCATGGCCGGGGCCTATGTCGGGGTCTTCCTCTACGGCTACACCGGCAGCTTCTGGCTGAGCCTCGTCGCGGCGCCGCTGGCGATGGGGCTTCTCGGGCTCGCCGTGGAGCGGGTGCTCGTGCGCCCCCTCTACGGGCGCGGCATCGACGACCCGCTGCTCCTCACCTTCGGCCTGTCCTACGTCATGATCGAGAGCGTGCGCATCGCCTTCGGGCTGACCGGGCTGCCCTTCGGGGCGCCGCCCGAGCTGCGCGGCGCGGTCGATATCGGCATCGGCTACTTCCCCCTCTACCGCCTGTTCCTGATCGGCTTCGCGCTGGCCGTGGTGGGCGCGCTCTGGCTCTTCATCGAGCGCACGCCCTTCGGACTCGTGATCCGCGCCGGCGCCCGCGACCCGCAGATCGTACAGGTGCTCGGCATTGAGATCGCGAAGGTCTGGCTCGCGGTCTTCGCCCTCGGCTGCGCGCTCGCCGGGCTCGCCGGCATCCTCGCGGCGCCCCTCCAGGGCGTCACGCCCGAGATGGGCATCCCGGTGCTGGCCGAGGCCTTCGTGGTCACGGTGGTCGGCGGCATGGGCTCGCTGGGGGGCGCCGTCCTCGCCGGGCTGCTCGTCGGCATCGTCGTGGCGATGACGTCGCTCGTCGCCCCCGACATGACCAAGATGGCGATCTTCGCCCTCATGGCCCTGGTGCTGCTGGTGCGCCCCCGGGGCCTCCTCGGCCGGGCCGGAGCCCTCGGATGAGCGCCCGCGCCCCTGCCCCCGCCGTCACGGAGGACAGCGCCTTGCCGCCGACCTTGCCGGCGACCTTGCCGGCGGCCCGGCCGGGCTCCGGCCGGACCGGCCGCCGGCTCGCGTGGTGCGGCCGGCACCGCGTCGCCCTGACGCTCGCCTTCCTCCTCGTGTTCCCCTGGATTACGCCCTACCAGGCCCTCGCCGTGAACATCCTGGTGCTCGGCCTCTACGCCCTCGGGTTCAACCTGCTGTTCGGCTATACCGGGCTGCTGTCCTTCGGCCACGCCGCCTTCCTGGGCGGCGGCGCCTACGGCTGCGGCATCGCCATCGTCCATTTCGGGCTGCACCCGGCCCTGGCCCTCGTCGCCGGCACGCTGCTCGCCACCGGGATCGCCGCCGTCATGGGCGTGCTCGCGATCCGCACCCGCGGCATCTACTTCGCGATGACGACCCTGGCGCTGTCCATGTGCGTCTACTACGCCTTCTACCAGGCGGAGGCCTTCACCGGCGGCGAGAACGGCCTGCGCGGCATCAACGTGCCGTCGCTCGCCCTGCCGGGCTTCCGCCTCAATCTCCTCGACCCGGTGGTGAAGTACTACGCCGCGCTGGCGGTGGTCGGGGTCGCGGTCTGGCTGTTCTCGCGCCTCCTGTCGTCGCCGTTCGGGGCCGCCCTCGAGGCGATCCGCGAGAACGAGGGCCGGGCGCAGGCCTGCGGCTACGACGTGCGCCGCATGAAGCTCGTGGCCTTCGTGATCTCCGGAGCCCTGTGCGGCCTCGCGGGCGGCCTCCAGGCGATCCACCTCTCGATCGTGCCGATCGAGACGATGCACTATTCGACCTCCGGCCAGGCCGTGATGATGGCGCTGCTCGGCGGCATGGGGACCTTCTTCGGACCCTTCGTGGGGGCCGCCACCTTCGCGCTGCTGCAGGACGGGCTCGCCACCGTGACGAGCCACTGGCAGCTCTTCGTCGGCGCCATCTTCATCGCCTTCGTGCTGTTCCTGCCGCTCGGCATCTGGGGCGAGGTGCTGGCGCGCCTCAGGAGGGCCGGATGGTGAGCACCGCCCCGGTCGTCGCCACGCCCGCCACGGCGCCCGTGGCGGCCCCGCCGATCCTCGCCACGGAGGGCCTCGGCAAGCGGTTCGGGCATTTCCGCGCCCTGTCGGACGTGACGGTCGCGTTTCCGGAGGGCGGCATCACGGCGATCATCGGGCCGAACGGGGCGGGCAAGTCGACCTTCTTCAACCTGATCTCGGGCGCCTTCCCGCCGAGCGAGGGCCGGGTGCTGTTCCGGGGGCGCGACATCACCGGATCGCCCCCGCACGCCTTCGCCCGCATGGGCATCGCCAAGTCGTTCCAGATCACCAACGTCTTCCCGCACCTCACGGTGCGCGAGAACGTGCGGGTGGCCGCCCAGGCGCGGCGGGTCCGCTTCGCGGTCTTCCGGGACCGCGCGGCCTATCCCGAGCTGGCGGAGCGGGCCGAGGCGCTCCTCGGCGAGGTCGGGCTCGGCGCCCGGATGGACCGCCTCGCCCGGGAACTCGCCCACGGCGAGCAGCGCGCCCTGGAGATCGCGGTGGCGCTGGCCGCCGAGCCGAGCCTCCTCCTCCTCGACGAGCCGACCGCCGGGATGAGCCCCGAGGAGACGCGCGAGATGATGGACCTCGTGCAGCGCCTCGCCGAGACGCGGACGCTGATCCTCGTCGAGCACAAGATGAAGCTCGTCATGGGCCTGTGCCGCCGCCTCGTGGTCCTCCACCAGGGCCAGCTCCTCGCCGAGGGCAGCCCCGACGACATCCGCGCCCATCCCGAGGTGCGCCGCGTCTACCTGGGCAACACGACGGGCAGAACGACGGGCACGACCGCATGAGCGCCGCCGCCACGCAGCCGCTCCTGGCGGTCGAGAACCTGCGGGCGTGGTACGGCCACTCCCATATCCTTCAAGGTCTCTCTCTGGAGGTGCGGCCCGGCGAGATCGTCACGCTGGTCGGCCGCAACGGCGCCGGCAAGACCACGACGCTGAAGGCCATCATGGGCCTCGTGGCGAAGCGCACGGGCCGCGTGACCTTCGCGGGCGCCGACATCCTCGACCGGCCGCCCCACGAGCGCTTCCACCGGGGCCTCGCCTACGTGCCGGAGGAGCGGCGCATCGTGCCGGGGCTGACCGTGGAGGAGAATCTGCGCCTCGGGATCCTGGCGGCCAGAAGCGGTCGCGCGACGCGCCGCGACGAGGCGCGGCGGATCGAGGTGATCGCCGAGACCTTCCCGCGGCTGAAGCAGCGGCTGAAGCAGGAGGCGATCACCATGTCGGGCGGCGAGCAGCAGATGCTCGCCATCGCCCGCGCGCTGATGGCCGAGCCCGTGATGGTGCTCCTCGACGAGCCCTCCGAGGGGATCATGCCGATCCTCGTCGAGGAGATGTTCGCGCAGTTTGTCGCGATGAAGCGGGCCGGGACCACGATCCTGCTCGTCGAGCAGAACGTGGAGCTCGCCCTCGAGGTGTCCGATCGCGTCTACATCGTGGACGGCGGTGCCGTCGTCTACCACGCCCCCGCGGCCGCGCTGCGGGACGATCCGGAGATCCAGGCGCGCTACTGCGCGGTCTGAGCGCCCGCCCCGGCCCTCCGGCGGCGCGGCTTCGCGAGAGGAGACGAACATGGACATCGCCGGCGAGTACCGGATCCCCGCCGCGCGGGAGGCCGTCTGGGCGGCGCTGAACGATCCGGACGTCCTCGCCCGCTGCATCCCCGGCTGCAAGGAGCTGGTGCAGGTCTCGCCGGAGGAGATGACGGCCAAGGTCGCCCTGAAGATCGGGCCGGTCTCGGCGGCCTTCATGGGCACGGTTCGCCTGGAGGACGTGCGTCCTCCGGAGGGCTACAGCCTCGTCGGGCAGGGCAACGGCGGCATGGCCGGCTTCGCCAAGGGCCGCGCCGCCGTGACCCTCGCGTCCGAGGGCGGCGAGACGGTCCTGGCCTACACCGCCAAGGCCGAGGTCGGCGGGAAGATCGCCACCCTCGGCGGCCGGCTCATGCAGGCGACCTCGCGCAAGCTCGCCGACGAGTTCTTCGGCAAGTTCGCCGCCGAGTTCGGCGTGACCCGCGATCCGGCCGCCCCGACACCGGCCGAAGCCTAGGCCCGCACGCCCGAGCCGTCGCTCCGGTGAGGCCGAGAGAGGCGCCCGCCTCCATCGCGGCGGCGCGCGAGGTCCCTGCGGCCGTCGTCGCACGCAGGACCCGTGATCCGGCCCAGTGCGATATCCGCTTCGGAGATGCCGCAGAACTCCGCCGAACGGCCCGGATGGGCTCCGAGCTGAACGGCCGGTCCGGCGCGCAATGTCGATCCGGCCTGACCGCCTGCACGGCCCTCAACGCGTTTTGGCGGGCAGAGCGAAGAGAGCGACGAACGACCGGACGAGATCGGCCTCGCCCGCGAAGGCGAGCGTTCCGCCCGCACCGTCTTGAGCCAGCGGCGCCTTGCCGTAAATCGTGCGGCGCATCGCCATCGTGTCGCCCGTGAACGCGAGGTCGGGTGCCTCCATGACACCCCGTCTCACAACGATCTCACCACCGGCCACCGTCGCGACGAAGTCCTCGCCGGGGAAGTGAAAGGCGACCGACACGGACAGCTCCGCGGCACGTGTGCGGTCGACCAGGGCCTGAAGCGACATCATGGCCGACGCGGCCGACATGAAGAGGCGCGGATCGTGCCGGGGCGAGCGCGCCGCCCAACGCCCCAGGTCGCGCATCAGCGGCGCGGTCTCGCGGCCCCACTCCGTCAGATCGTAGACCTGCACGTTGGCCGGAGACGGCAGCTGGTAGCGCAGGACGATCCCCGCCTCCTCCAGGCTCACCAGGCGCTGCGTCAGCACGTTGGCGCTGATGCCCGGGAGGTTCGCCCGAATCTCGCCGAAGCGGCGGGGGCCGAAAACCAGCTCCCGCATGATGAGCAGCGACCAACGCTCGCCGATGAATTCCAGGGCGAGCGCCGTGCCGCAAGCGTCGTCGTACCGTCGCTCCCGCGGTGCGAATGCCTCACCAGTTATTTTTTCTGACTGCATGGTTGTCTTGTGTAACCGGAAATGCCAGCCTGGGCAAAGCGGGACCTTAAGGGGTGCCGGGACGCGGCCGATGCGCCGGTTGTCAGGGAGAAGCGCCGGATGCCAACTGTCGAGGGGACCCCCATCTGGTTCGAGCTGAATGCGGTCGACCAGGACGCGGTGCAAGCCTTCTACGCGGCTGTCGCCGGCTGGCGCATCGCACCGTCGCCGATGCCGGAGCATGGCGGCTACCGGGTCGCTGAGGCCGACGGGGAGCCCGTGGCCGGGATCCGGCAGTCGATGCCCCAAGCGCCCGGCTTTCCCGGCTGGGCGGTCTACCTCGCGACCGACGACGTCGACGCCCTGGCGTCCCGGGTGGTGGACCTCGGCGGTCGGGTCCGGTTCGGGCCCGTCGACATCCCCCATGTCGGCCGGTTCGCCATGGTGAGCGACCCGCAGGACGTTGTCTTCGCGGTGATGAAGGCGGCCCGGCCCGGCAGGAGCCGCGCCTTCGGACCCGTCCCCCTCGGGACGGAGCAGACCCTCGGCCACGGCGTGTGGATCGAACTCGCTACCCCGGATCCCGAGGCAGCCTTCGCGTTCTATGGGGCGCTGTTCGGCTGGGAGAAGCTCGGGGCCATGCCGATGGGCGGCATGGGCGAGTACGCCTTCATCGGCCGAGGCGACCTACGCCCTGGCGCGGTGATGTCGAGCGCGGCCACCGGCGCGCCGGCCCGATGGAACTGGTACGTTCACGTGGCCGACATCGATGCCGCCCTCGCGACGGTCCGCGAGGGCGGCGGCACGGTTCTCAAGGGGCCCGACCCGATTCCCGGGGGCAGCTACTCGGCCAACATCGCCGATCCGGCGGGCAACAGGCTCGGCCTCGCCGGCCCGCGCCAGGCGGCGTGACGGGAGGCGCGTGATGACGTGCGAGATGCCGATGCATGCAGGTGGGCGGCCTGATACCAGCGCCGGGCAGGCACCCACGACGATGGAGCGGACATCGGACAGGGCGTTCGTTGTCATGCGAACCGTCGATGCCCCGCCGCGGATCGTCTTCGACGCGTGGACGCAGCCGACGCTGTTCCGGCGATGGTGGGTACCCGAATCCTGCGGGGTCTCCTTGATCGCGTTCGAGGCCGAGATCCGTACGGGCGGCACGTACCGTCTGGTGATGGGCCATCCCGCCTCGGAGCAACCCATGGCGTTCTTCGGCCGATACATCGAGGTGACGCCGCACGCCCGCCTCGTCTGGACCAATGACGAAGGGGGCGCGGACGGGCACCTCACCACGGTGACCTTCGAGGACCGGGACGGCGCGACGGACGTCGTCGTGCACGAGCTCTATCCCTCGAAGGAAGCCCTCGACGCAGCCCTGGCCTCGGGAAGCCCGAGCGGGTGGGGCGAGCAATTCGCGCAGCTGGACGACCTGATCGTCTCCCCGGACGCACAGGGCTGACGGCCATGGGCAGGGTGCGCGCGAGAGGCTTCGCAGTCTCCATCGACGGCTTCGGGGCCGGCCCGGACCAGAGCCTGGAGCATCCCCTCGGGAAAGGCGGCCCGGAATTGATGCGGTGGTTCTTCCCGACACGGGCCTTCCGATCGATGATCGGGCAGGAGGGCGGGACTGACGACCGGTTCGCCGACGCCGCGATGGACGGCTTCGGCGCCTTCATCCTCGGCCGCAACATGTTCGGGCCGGCCGGCGACGATTGGGGCGGGCCGGACTGGAAGGGCTGGTGGGGCGACAACCCCCCGTATCACGCGCCGACCTTCATCCTCACCCACCACGCCCGGGCGCCCATCGTGATGGAGGGCGGGACGACCTTCCATTTCGTCACCGGGGGGATCGAGGCGGCGCTCGACCAGGCCAGGGCCGCCGCCGGCGACTTGGATGTCAAGATCGGCGGTGGTGTGTCGACGGTCCGCCAGTATCTGCTCGCGGGCGCGATCGATGACTTGCACGTGGCGGTGTCGCCTGTTGTCCTGGGCCGGGGCGAGCACCTGTTCGCGGGCATCGACCTGCCGAGCCTCGGCTATCGGGTGACGGAAACGGTCCCGACGGAGCTTGCGACCCACATCGTGCTGACGCGCGGAGCGCCGGAAGACAACCGGGCGCCGCCCCCACCTTCGGAACCCGTATGAATGCGGACGTCGGAACCGCTCCCTGCCGGCGACGGCATGGACAAGGGACGCCGACGCCTGCCGGAACGGGTGTTCCGGCAGGATCACGGGGCCGAATCGGCGTTCGGCTCCGCACAGACCGGTCAACATGCCAGCGGATGGAACGGCTGAGATGAAGGTGACTGTTTCCATCGACGTCCCGTCGATCGATGAGGGCCTGAAGTTCTTCGGTGACGTCTTTGGCTTCGTCGAGACGTCCCGTCCCCATCCCGGTTACGCGAAGCTCACTGCGGGGACTGAAACGATCGGGCTTCTCGCGAAACCGGCCGGATCCTCCCCTGCGCCGGGCAGCGGCGACCGTCGCCGGTATGAGCGCCATTGGACGCCGGTGCACATCGACTTTCGGGTCGACGACTTCGAAGGGACGCTCGCACGCGCTGTGGCGAATGGCGCAACGTCAGAGCAGGTGCACCGCGTGCCGGGCTTTCCTCCGGTCGCCTTCTGCAGCGATCCTTTCGGGCATGGGTTCTGCATCGTCGGCATCAACGAGCTCTAGACTTGCGGCAAATCGAGTCATGGGATCAATTTATTTTCACGAAGTTCCGCCCATGAAGATTCGATTTTTTGTAGAAATTGTTTCGATGGGAGTCTGATTGCTGCTCGCGATTCAATAATTGCCGATATTAGCTTCGGAAATGCCTGTAAGGACGGCTGAATGGCCAGGGTTGCCGCAAGGCCGAAGCTCGCATTTCGACTGACCGAACGCTGTTCAGCGGGGCTGCATGGCGCCCGGAGATCGCGTGCGGCAGGAGGCCGATCGACGGTATCTCGTGATCTCAAGGACAACAGTGTTCGCAGTTTCGTTCGGGCTGGCGCGGCATGCGCGATCGTCGGGTCTTCATGTCCCGCATGATCAAGCACCCTCAGCGGGACCTGCAATGATGGGCGCGATCGACCATCGCGGAGCACAGGATAGTTTCCGATAAAATTTCTCGGACTATTTTATTGGATGGCGGAAAGATAATAAGCCGAATTATATATATCATCAATGATAATATTTCGGGTTGCGGCATGAATGCGGCCGGCTCGCGGAGGTGTCGCCCGGCTGCGAATTCCTGATGATCGCCCTGTTTTCGCGAAGAAAAAGACAGCGCATAGGGGTTGGGAGGAAAGAGAATTGTTCATGGACAATTCCTGTCACCAAACCTCATCCGGGCCGGGTGACGCGTCTTCCTGCTCTGCAGAACGAGATGGATCTCGGATCCGGAAATTCGGGCGCAGATTGTTGTCGGAGATCAAGCATATCCTCGGTATTTTCTCATATCTCTGGATCATATTCGGAATCCTGATCCTTCATGAACATGCCGTCCTGTCGCGACAGGGTATTGCCTATCAATTCTATGGGCTGGCCTTCCTCAACGCGTGGATCCTGGCGAAGGTCATGCTCATCGCCGAGCATCTCGATGCCCGACCGCACCTTCAGGGCAGACCCCTGATCTATCCGATCATCGCCCGTTCCTGCGTCTTCGCGGCGGTCCTGGTGAGCGCCTACGGCCTCGAGGAGATGGCAATCGGGCTGTATCGGGGACAGGCATGGCGCGCGAGTGTGCCGGCAATCGGCGGGGGCGGCGTCTTCGGCGTCGCGGCGGTGACCCTCATCATGACCGTGGCCTTGCTGCCTTACTTCGCGTTTCGAGAACTCGGGCGCGTGCTCGGCCCCGATCGACTGCGAACCCTGTTGTTGCGCGATGGAACCGGCCTTGACCTCTCGCGTCGGGCCAACCTCGGCAGCGGTTGAGGCCCAGGACGCCGATGCGTCCCGCGGCGCGTCACGGGTCACGGTCGGTGACGCGCGGGACCGGCACGACCCGAATCCCCGGCACCGCATCGCGTAAGCTCGGTGGCTGCGTCTTCGGCCCCGGTGAGTCCCACTCGATCAAGCGAAAAGTCCGGTGCCTGCGAAGATGGGGTCGCGCGGCTTTTTCGAGCCGTCGCGAGGCTCGGTCATGGTCCGCTTCCGCTCCCTGGTGCTGGGTCTCCTGCTGACCGCCGGTCTCTGTCCATCGGTCCGCGGCGAGGGCGATCTCAATGCGGCGCTGCCGGTCGGAACGGTCGCGGCCCAGCGCAAGGCTCTCGACAAGGCGCTGGACTTCGTGGGCCGGATCGAGGCCGTGGGCCGCGTCGAGGTGCGCGCCCGCGTGACCGGCTATCTCGAGGCGGTTCTGTTCACCGAGGGCAATCCGATCAAGGCCGGGGCGCCCCTCTATCGGATCGAGCGTGACCTGTTCGTGGCCGCGGTCAAGCAAGCCGAAGGCGCCCTGGAGCGCAGCAAGGCCGCGCAGGCCCTGGCCGCCATCCAGCTGCAGCGCGCCCAGGACCTGCTCGACCGCAACTCGGGAACCGTCGTTGCCCGCGATCAGGCACGCGCCGCCCTCGATCAGGCGAAGGGCGCCGTCACGGGCGACGAGGCCAGTCTCGAGACCGCCCGCATCAATCTCGGCTACACGGATATCACCGCTCCCATCGCCGGCCAGATCGGCCGCACGAGCGTGACGAAGGGCAACGTGGTCGGGCCCGACAGCGGCGTGCTGACCACGATCGTCAGCCAGGACCCGATCTACGTCACCTTCCCGGTGAGCCAGCGCGAGTTCCTGCGCTACCAGCAAGGCGCGAAAAGCCCGGACCGCAGCAAGGTCGGCGTCAGGATCCGGTTCCAGGACGGCTCGGAATACGGCCAGCTGGGCCGGGTCGACTTCGTCAACATCAGCGTCGACCGCACGACCGACACGGTCTCGGTCCGCGCCGTCATGCCGAACCCGGCGGGCGCGCTGCGCGACGGGCAGCTGGTCCGGGTCGCCCTTCAGGTCGGCGAGCCCGAGCAGAAGGTGGTCGTGCCGCAGGCGGCACTCATCGCCGACCAGGGCGGCGTCTACGTCTTCGTCGTGGAGGACGGGCGAGCCGTGATCCGGCGCGTCAAACCCGGTTCCGGCGGCACCGGCCCGGACGCCGTCATCGACGAGGGCCTGTCCGGCGGGGAACTCGTCATCGTCGATGGCCTGCCGCGGGTGCGGCCCGGGATCCCCGTGCGGGCGAACCCGATCGCCCAGTCGGCCAGCAGGACCTGAGGCCATGGTCTCGGCGCTCTTCGTCGACCGCCCGCGCCTCTCGGTGGTCATCGCGATCGTCATAACGATCGCGGGTGCGCTGGCGTTGTTCACCATYCCGGTGGCGCAATACCCCGACATCGTGCCGCCTCAGGTYTCGGTGACGACGATGTATCCCGGCGCCTCGGCCGAGGTGGTGGAATCCACGGTCGCACAGCCCATCGAGTCGCAGGTCGTGGGCGTCGACAAGCTGCTCTACATGAAGAGCGTCAGCGGCAACGACGGCAGCTACACGCTCACCGGATCCTTCGAACTCGGCACCGATCCGGACATCAACGCCGTCAACGTCAACAACCGGGTCCAGATCGCCCTGGCCAAGCTGCCCGAGGACGTTCGCAAGCAGGGGATTACGGTCAAGAAGAAGTCGTCCGCCCTGCTCGGCGTGCTCGCGGTCTACTCGCCCAAGGGTGTTCAGGACCCGCTCTTCATCTCGAACTACGTCACCATCAACCTGCTCGACCGCATCAAGAGCACGCCCGGCGTCGGCGACGCGACCTTGTGGGGGCCGCAGGATTACGCGATGCGGGCCTGGGTGCGGACCGACCAGCTGACCGGGCTCAACCTCACCACGAGCGACGTGATCGACGCGATCAAGGCGCAGAACGTCCAGGCGCCCGTGGGGCGGATCGGTGCCCGGCCGATCTCCAACGCGCAGCAGCTTCAGCTCAGCATCCAGACCCAGGGACGGCTCACCTCGCCCGAGCAGTTCCAGAACATCGTCCTGCGCACGAACCCGGACGGCTCCCTGCTCCGCCTCGGCGACGTCGCCCGGATCGAACTGGGTGCGGCGAGCCTCGACCGTGAGACCCGGCTCAACGGCAGCCCGGCGACCGTCGTGGCGATCTACCAATCGCCGGGCGCCAACGCGATCGCGACGCTCAAGGAGGTCAAGGCCCGCGTCGCGGCGCTCGCCCCCTCCTTCCCGGAGGGGCTGGAGTGGAAGGTCACCTACGACCCGACGGCCTTCATCACCGAGACCGTCCACGAGGTGCAGAAGACCCTGATCGAGGCGTTCGTGCTCGTCGTGGTGGTGGTGTTCCTGTTCCTCGGCAGCCTGCGCGCGACGCTCATCCCGACGCTGGCCGTGCCTGTCAGCCTGATCGGGACCTTCATCGCCCTCAAGGCGGTGGGGTACTCGGCGAACTCCGTCTCGCTGCTCGCCATGGTGCTCGCCATCGGCATCGTGGTCGATGACGCCATCGTGGTCGTCGAGAACGTCGAGCGGGTGATGGAGGAGCATCCCGACCTCTCCCCGCGCGAGGCCACCAAGCGGGCGATGGCCGAGATCACGGCCCCGATCATCGCGATCACCCTGGTCCTGCTCTCGGTCTTCGTGCCGGTCGCCTTCGTGCCCGGCATCTCGGGGGAGCTGTTCCGCCAGTTCGCCGTGGCGGTCGCGGTCTCGATGTTCCTCTCGGCGATCAACGCGCTGACGCTCTCGCCCGCGCTCTGCGGGGTGCTGCTGCGGCCGCACCACGGCCCGCGCCGCGGGATCATGGGCTTCATCATGCGCGCGATCGACGGGGTGCGCGACGGCTACGGCGTGGCGGTCGCCCGCATCGTCCGCCTGTCGATCATCGGTGTCGTGCTGTCGCTCGCGGCGGCCTGGGGCACGGTCGAGCTGGCCAAGATCACGCCCACGGGCTTCCTGCCGGAGGACGATCAGGGCGCGTTCTTCGTGGTCGTGCAACTGCCCGAGGGCGCGTCCGTCGACCGGACCTCGGCGGTCGCGGCGCAAGCCGAGGCGATCCTGCGCGAGGAGCACGCGGTCGCGGACACGACCACGGTCGTCGGCCTCAACTTTATCGACAATTACTCGCAGGGCAGCGCCGCCTTCCAGGTGGTGACGCTCAAGCCCTTCGAGGAGCGGAAGGGCGCGGGCGACGGCGCCGCGGCGCTGATCGCGCGGCTCGGCCAGCGCTTCCGCGAGATCCCCGGCGGCACGGTCGTGCCGATCGCGCCGCCGCCGATCATCGGTCTCGGCACCGGCGGCGGCTTCGCCTACGTTCTGGAGGACCTGCGCGGCGGCGACCCGAAGGAGCTCGCGCAAGTCTTGCGCGGGCTCCTTGTCGCGGCGAACCAGGAGCCGAAGCTCAATCGCGTCTTCAGCACCTTCTCGGCGACGAACCCCTCAGTCTACCTCGATATCGACCGCAACAAGGTCCAGATCCTCGGGGTGTCGCTCGACGCCGTGTTCCAGGCGCTGCAGGCCTCGCTCGGCGGCTACTACATCAATGACATCAACCTGTTCGGCCGCGCGTGGCAGGTCCAGGTCCAGGCCGAGGCGACGGACCGCCAGAAGATCGACGACATCTACCGCATCAACGTGCGCAACAAGGACGGCGGGATGGTCCCGTTGCGCAGCCTCGCGGAGGCCCGCATCGTCGTCGGGCCGCCCGCGCTGATCCGGTACAACAACCTCCGCGCCGTGACGGTGCAGGGCGGCCCCGCGCCGGGCGTCTCCTCGGGCCAGGCGCTCGCGGCCATGGAGGCCGTCGCGGCGCGCACGCTGCCGGCAGGTTTCGGCGGGGAATGGACCGACACCGCTTTCCAAGAGAAGCGGGCAGAGGGCAAGACCGCGATCATCCTGGCCTTCGCGGTGCTGTTCGCCTTCCTGTTCCTGGTCGGCCTGTACGAGAGCTGGACCATCCCGGTGCCCGTGCTGCTCTCCGTGACGGTCGGCATCGTCGGCGCCTACGCGGCGATGGTCTGGGGCAACCTCACCCTCGATCTCTATGCGCAGATCGGCATGGTCGTGCTGATCGGCCTGGCCGCCAAGAACGGCATCCTCATCGTCGAGTTCGCCAAGGAGCAGCGCGAGAAGGGCATACCGCTGCGCGAGGCCGCGACCGAGGGGGCGCGCCTCCGCTTCCGCCCGGTGATGATGACGTCCTTCGCCTTCATCCTCGGGCTCCTCCCACTCGTGATCGCCACGGGCGCCTCGCAGCTCGCCCGGCGCGATGTCGGGACGCCCGTGTTCGGCGGCATGATCGCCGCATCGTTCCTCGGCATCTTCGTGATCCCGCCGCTCTACGTCGTATTCCAGGGCCTGCGCGAGCGGGCGTGGCGCCTCCTGAGCGGCGGGACCGGCAAGACGACCGACACGGCCGCGCAACCCGACGCGCCCGCCGGCACGCCGGGCCATCTCCCGGCGGAATAGCGGAGGTTTGGCCCCCATGGACGGTACGAATCAGGCACGCGCCGCTGAGGGGCGCGTCAATGACGAGCTACCCGGCGAGCGCAGCCGGCTCAAGCGCAATGCCTACGAGCGCGAGTTGCGGAAGCTCCAGGTGCAGCTCTGCCACCTCCAGGCCTGGGTCAAGGCGACCGGCGCACGGATCATCGTGGCGTTCGAGGGGCGCGACGCGGCTGGCAAGGGCGGCACCATCAAGGCGATCACCGAGCGGGTCAGCCCGCGCGTGTTCCGCGTCGTCGCCCTGCCGGCGCCGTCCGATCGCGAGAAGAGCCAGCTTTTCCTTCAGCGCTACATCGCGCACTTTCCGGCTGCGGGCGAGATCGTGATCTTCGACCGCAGCTGGTACAATCGTGCGGGTGTCGAGGCCGTCATGGGGTTTGCCGGCGAGGCCGAGCAGCGCCGCTTCCTGACCCTCTGTCCGCAAATCGAGCAGTTCATCGCCGGGAGCGGGATCCAGCTCATCAAGTTCTGGCTGGAGGTCGGCCGCCAGGAACAGAGGATCCGCTTCGAGGCCCGCATCAGTGATCCGCTCCGGCAGTGGAAGCTGAGCCCGATGGACCTGGAATCTTATCGGCTCTGGTATGATTATTCCCGCGCTCGCGACGCAATGCTTGCGGCAACCGATTCCGACGATCTCCCGTGGTATGTGGTGCGCTCCGACGACAAGCGCAGGGCGCGGCTGAACTGCATCGCGCACCTGCTGCATCTGATCCCCTACCGGGAGCTCAAGCCGGAGCCGGTTGCGCTGCCCAAGCGCTGCAAGAAGAACGCTTACGATGACATGCTGCGCGACCAGCGGTTCGTGCCGGAGCAGTACTGATCCGGCGGCGGGAGCCACCGTTCGCCGTCTGCACGGTGTTGCGGCGATAGAGGATCTCGATCGTGGACGCGACGCACTCAGGCCGGCTGGCGGCGGGACGCGGCCTGCAAAGGCGTGTTCACTCCCGTGAAGGCGCAGTCCCGGCTGCGCGTCGCAGTCGGACTTTGCCGTGAATCCTTTTTCGTCCCAGTATCGGAGTTCTCTGCATCGGGACCGAGCTAACTCTGATGGATCGGCCGGCAAGGTTCCTCGGAGAAATCCTCGCTCGGCCCCGAAAAAGGTCAGGGAGACTCTTACTAGGTTCGGAGCTGTTCCGGTGTCCCGTCCGATCAAGCAATAATTTATGGTTCAGATTAACTGGTGTCGGAGGCTGCGACTATGTCCCTGTCCGCCACGTTGCGCAGCGGCTTCTGCTTGACGGAGGCAGCCTTGGCCGAGCGCGTCCACGCAACCGAGAAAGCGCCCTTGACGAGGTTTGTCCCAGTCGACGACGTCAGGGCGATCCAGGTCGATCTCGCCGAACTCGGCGCCGGCTTCGGCAGCCTCATCGCCGAAGCCGGCCTCGATCCGCAGATAATCGATAGCCGCACGAAGCTCGTCCCGTTCACCGCAGTCGGCCGCCTCATCGCTCTGGCAGCCGATTGCCGGCAACTCGGACTCCTCATCGGGGAGCGCGTCACGCTGGCCTCGCGGTGGCTCCGCGGCTCGATGCTGTGCAACTGCGACACGGTCGGGGACGCTCTGCAGGCCCTCAAGGCTCATCTGTGCGTACAGGACCGGGGCGGCGCGGTCGGGCTGGGCGTCTTCGACGAGATCGCCGTATTCAGCTACACCCCGTATGAGCTCGAGGTTGCCGGAGCCGCCCTCCGTTCCGAGCGGGCCCTGGCCAAGGTGACCAACGTTCTGCGGGCGCTCTGCGGGCCCCGATGGGCGCCGCTGGAGGTGCTGCTGCCGCGCTCCGCGCCGGATGACAGCACGCCATACGGTGCGTTCTTCCGCGCGCCCGTCCGGTTCGATCAGGAAATGACCGCCCTGATTTTTCCGGCGCCCCTCGTGCAGCAGACGATCGCCGGCGCGGACCCGGCCGTTCGCCGACGGGTGGAGGAGCGGATCCGCCGGATCGAGGTCGCCCAGCCCGCCAAGCTCACCGACGAGCTCCGCCACTATCTCCATGCTACGGTGATTAAGCAGCGCTGCAAGGCGGAGCAGATAGCGCGCCTGCGGCTGGTGAACCGCCGCACCCTGAGCCGCCGCCTGAGGGCCGAGGGCACGAGCTTCAGGCAGCTCACCAACGAGGTCCATTTCGCGGTGGCCAAGCAGCTTTTGGCCGACACGAGCATGAACCTGACGCAGATTTCGGCGGCCCTGAACTTCTCCGAGCTTGCCGCCTTCACGCATGCCTTTCGGCGCTGGTCGGGCATGGCGCCCAGCACATGGCGGAAGGAGAAGCGATCGGAGACGAACAGCCCCGTCGACAGTGACAAGCCTCAGGCGGGTTAGAGGAGGGACAAGGGATGCGCCAACCCGCTCGCATCTTGGTCTGCGCCCTCATCCTGTTCGCCGGCGCCGCGCGCGCGCAGGAAGCCCGCCCGCTGATCGCGATGCAGGCGGATTCGCACATGCAGATGGCCGCGGCGTCGCTGATCCCGACCCTCCGGGGACGGTGGCTCCACGCCGATCACAAACTCGTCGTGGGGCGCGTGCAGGATGTCAGGGTCTCGCAGGACGGCCATACGCTGATCGGCGTGGTCGCCCGCCGACGATGGCTCGGTGGCGGGGAGATCGGCATCCCGGTCCCAAAGCTGCATCAGTTCAACAATGACCTGATCGTCAGCGGCACAGGCGAAGATATCCGGCAAGCTCCCGTGATCGGGCCTTGAGAAAGGCTCTTCAGCTGAGCGCCATGGTTTTTCCAGGACCGCAACCTGGGCGCACGCCGACTGCGGCGCCGCCGGCAAAGCTGACTGCCCGACCTTTTTTAACGGCTTGACGAGAGTTGTTGAGATGACCATCGCCAACATCCTGGTTTCACTTGACCTTGGCGCGGCAGCCGCTACCCGCGTCCACCTTTCGGCGCATCTCGCGAAGCGCTTCGAGGCCATGCTGACCGGTGTCGCTGCGCGCAAGATTCCAAATCCTGGCCCCGGCCACGACCTGGCTGAGATTCAGGCGGACTATAACGAGGAGCAAGCCAAGCTCGCGAGGGATTTGGAGCGATGCCGGGATCTTTTCGAGCAGAATTCCGGCGCGGATGTCCCGACCAGCTGGTTACAAGCGGAGGCCAACGCGGCAGACTTTCTGGTGCGGTAGGCGCTGGCTGCGGACGTCGTTGTCGTCGGGCGCGAGAGTGATGAAGGCATCGGCGAGATGAGCGCCCTGCCCGGCGCGGTCCTGATGGAAGTCGGGCGTCCGGTCCTGATGACTCCACCCGGCTCGGATGACCTCAGGGCCGAACGGATCGTCGTCGCTTGGAAAGATGCGCCGGAGGCACGTCGCGCGGTCTCGGCTGCGCTGCCTTTCCTCCGTCGCGCGAAGCACGTCTCCGTCGTCAGTGCGGGCGAGGAATCCCGATCCGATGGTGTCGGCCGCGTCGCGGAGTTTCTGACCCGTCACGGCGCATAGGTCAGCCAGCACCTGTTGGATGCGACCGCTCGGAATGTCGCGGATGAAATCCTGCGCTTCGTAGACCAAGCGGATGCGGATCTTGTGGTTATGGGCGGATATGGCCGGTCCCGATTGCGGGAATGGTTGTTCGGCGGCGTCACGCGCGACTTCTTGAAACGTTCGTCGGTCTGCTGCCTGATGAGCCACTGATGACCAGTTCGCGGCGTATACACCGCCGGTTATCGCCCGACGACAGCGGCGGCCGGTCTACGGGGCACGCGACTGCCACGCGCGCCGCAGGCGCGCGCCGCGATGCAGGCGGACCCGTAGGTGCGGGCCGATCAGCCTCTCGAAGGCGTAAGCGACCTGCTTATACTCCTCTCCGCACGTCGCGGCCCGCTCGCTCGGCAGATAGCCCTTTGCAACGATGTCGGGGTAGCGGCGGGGATCGGAGCCGTAGGCGAGGCAGACGAGGCTGTAGAATCTCTGCCACGACAGGCCGTGCACGTTGGCGAAACTGCTTCTGTCGATCGCTTCCTGCCGCCCCAGCGTCACGAAGAAGTACCCGCTCCCGCCGATGAGATCCCGCGCCTGCGCAGGGGCGAGGTGGAGCAGGAGGAGGGCTGCGAGTTGATCGGCTGCATCCTCCTCGCGCCCGAAGATCGGGACGCGCAGCAGGTGGAACAGGGCATGTCCGGTCTCGTGGACGAGGATCTGGGCCACCGGCCCGCGGATCGCCTGCTCCTGGGTGACGCCGGCCGCAGAGGCCTCGCGCGGCGCGAGAGCGACGATGCCCGCGACCAACTCGTAGCACATCGTGACGGCGCGGCTTTCGGGATCGTACCAGGCGTTCGCCTCGCCGCCGCACCCCTTCACCCGGAGCGTCAAACGACCGGGGAGCCGGACCAGACGAACGACCGCGCCGAGTCGCTCCAACACGCGCTGCCGCCGCAGTCTCCGGTAGATCTCGCGATGCGCGGGGTCGGTAGGCTGCACGTAGGTCACGACGACGCCGCCGCGGCCGTGCCGCGCAGGCGTGGCATGGACGGGAGCAACCAATAAAAGGAGGAGGGCCGTCAGTAGGACCCTGGGGATCGCCCGACGACCGACGCGGTTGACCATGGCGCCGTCCTGTCCCGGTCCTCTAAGCCCAGAAACCACCCTCGCCTGAAGGCGCTGTGCTATGTCCATGATGCGCACCCGGTGGAAGAAGACTCTGTGGGTGGTTAGATCTGCTCGGGTTGTGGTGCGACGGTTCGGATCCGAGATGCGGCTCGATGCGGGGTCGCCGGAATGGTCCCGCCAGACGCCACGCCGCATTGCAGTGACAATCTAAATTGCAGTCGCCTTCATTTTGAACTAGATTGCCGGATGACAGATTAAGACATTTTTCCAACGAGATAGTCATCTGTCCCAAACGATCAAGCGGCGTGTATTCATCCCATTATAGCTTCTGATGGTCGCAGCTTCCAATCAGGTTCACGCCTCGGCGGGGTCTGGCGGGTAGTGCGGCAGGATTGGAAACTGTCGTCCGTTCGTCTGGAATCGCCGATTCAAGGACGAGCGACCGGATAGGGAAACATCCTATGGCCGATTGGCTCGTCAGGACCTTTCAGACCTATCCCGAGCTGGCGATTTTCCTGTCCCTTGCGATCGGATTTGCAATCGGCCCTCGAAAAATCGCGGGCTTCAGCCTCGGGAACGTCACCGCGACCCTGCTCGCCGCGGTCGCCATCGGTCAGCTGGGGATCGCCATCTCACCCAACGTCAAATCGACCTTCTTCATCCTGTTCATCTTCGCCGTCGGATACGGGGTCGGACCGCAATTCGTGAGCGGCCTGACCAAAGAGGGTCCGCGGCAGATCGGCTTCTCGCTCGTTGTCCTGGTCCTCTGCCTGCTCTCGCCCGTGCTCTGCGCGAAGCTCGCTGGCCTCGATCTCGGATACGCCGCGGGGTTGTACGCCGGCTCGCAGACCATCTCCGCCTCGATTGGTGTCGCATCCGACCAGATCTCGCGGCTCGACATGCCGGCCGACCAAGCCAAGACCTATCTCGATCAGATCCCGATCGGTTACGCAGTCACCTATATTTTCGGCACGATTGGGTCAGCGATCATACTAGCGCAGCTCGGACCGAAGCTGATCGGCGTCGATCTGGAGAAGGCCTGCAAAGACTACGAGCAGACGATGGGCGGCCAAGTGAGCGAGGGAGGCCTCATCTCGGCGATCCGCCACATCGAGTTACGGGCGTACCGGGTACCCGACGACGACAGTATCGTCGGCCGTCCGGTGCGGGACATATGGCCGGGGATGCGCGTCTTCGTTGAGCGCGTTCGGCGCGGCGATCAGATCATCGAGGCCGATGGCGAGACCATGCTGCGGCCGGACGACGTCGTCGCGGTCTCCGGTCATCGCGAGCGCCTCGTCGATACCCTCAATCCCATGCTGGAGGAGGTCCAGGACCGGGAGCTCCTCAACGTTCCGGCAGAAGTTGTCGACGTTCTCGTAACGAATCGAGCCATCGCCGGCAAGAATCTCGAGGAGCTGGCGACCCACGATTGGGCGCGCGGCGTCTATCTTCGCAAGATCATGCGAAACATGGTCGAACTCCCGGTGTTGCCCCGGACCGAGATCCTGCGCGGCGACATCCTGACGCTTGCCGGAGGCCACCGGCACGTCGAAGCGGCGATCGGGCACCTCGGCTACCCGGACAGGACGGTTGAGACGACCGATATCGCTTTTCTTGCCATGGGCATCGTCCTCGGGGGGGCTCGTCGGCGCGCTGAGCTACAAGATCGGCGGCATCCCGATCAGCCTGTCGACCTCCGGCGGCGCCTTGCTGGCCGGCTTGGTGCTCGGTTGGCTGCGGACGGTMCGTCCGATCTTCGGGCGCATCCCGGGGCCGGCCCTGTGGCTACTGAACACGCTGGGCCTCAACGTGTTCATCGCCGTCGTCGGCATCAGCGCCGGTCCGGGCTTCGTGGCGGGTGTCCAGGCTGTGGGCCTGAGTCTTCTTCTCTGGGGCGCACTGGCGACCGCTATCCCGATGGTCCTGTCGGTCTACATCGGCCGGTACATCTTCAAGTTCCACCCTGCCATCCTGTTCGGTGCCTGCGCGGGCGTACGGACCACCACCGCGGCCCTCGGCATGGTCCAGGAAGCCGCCAAGAGCAAGATCCCAGCTCTTGGCTACGGCATGCCCTACGCCATCGGCAACACCGTACTTACCATCTACGGAATGGTAATCGTGCTCATCTTTTCTTGAGACCCCCCGAAGCGCCGGAGTATTGTCATGACAGGATCATTCGATCTACAGGACTTCGAGTCGCTTAGCCCCTTCGAGATCAAGGACGAGCTGATCAAACTGGCAAAGGACACGTCTCGCCGAACACAATCGGCCTTTCTCAATGCGGGACGAGGTAACCCGAACTGGGTCGCCACGACGCCACGCGACGCCTTTTTCCTCCTCGGCCAATTCGCGATGACCGAAAGCCGGCGCGTGATGAGCCACCCCGCCGGGCTCGGCGGCATGCCGCAGGCAACCGGCAGTGCCGAACGCCTGGACGCGTGGCTGCATCAGCACGCCGATCAACCGGGCGCCGACTTCCTGACCGCCCTCGTTCCCTACGCGACGACAACGTTCGCCTTCGAGCCGGACGCCTTCGTGCACGAACTCGTCGACTCGATCGTCGGAGACAACTACCCTGTTCCCGATCGGATGCTCGTGCACAACGAGCGCATCGTGCACGAATACCTGATGTGGGCAATGTGCGGGTCGCGTAAGCCGCCGGGCCGGTTCGATCTCTACGCGGTCGAAGGCGGAACGGCGGCGATGTGCTACCTGTTCAAGTCGCTCAAGGCCAACCGGCTTCTGATGCCGGGCGACACGATCGCCCTCGGCACGCCGATCTTCACGCCTTATCTCGAGATGACGCATCTCGAGGACTACGCCCTCGACGTTGTCCACATCAAGGCGCCGCAGGAGAACAAATTTCAGTACACGGACGCCGAGATCGACAAGCTCCTCGATCCCAAGGTCAAGGCCTTCTTCGTGGTCAACCCCGGCAACCCGACCGGGATGGCCCTGAGCCCCGAGACGATCGCCAAAATCACCGCATTGGTCAGGGACAAGCGACCCGATCTGATGATCCTGACCGATGACGTCTACGGCACGTTCGTACATGATTTCCGATCGCTCATGGCAGAGCTGCCGCACAACACCATCGGCGTCTACTCTTTCTCCAAGTACTTCGGCTGCACCGGCTGGCGGCTCGGCGCGATCGCGATCCATGAGGATAATATCTTCGACAGGGCCATCGCGAAGCTGCCGCCCGAGGTCACCGCCGATCTCGACAAGCGCTACGGGCCGCTGACACTGGAGCCCCGCAAGCTCAAGTTCATCGACCGCATCGTCGCCGACAGTCGTGACATCGCGCTCAACCACACCGCCGGCCTGTCCCTGCCGCAGCAAGTGATGATGAGCCTGTTCTCGCTCGCCGAGCTGATGGACGAGAACAAGATCTATCAGGACGCATGCATGGAGATCGTCAACCGGCGCGCTTGGTCGATGATCGAGGGACTCGGCCTTCAGCTCACGCCCAACCCGAATTACGATGCCTATTATGGGCTGATCGATTTCGAGTTCTGGGCTCGCAAGAACATCGGCGAAGAGGCTGTGGCCTACCTGAAGCGCAACGTCCATCCCCTCGACCTCGCCTTCCGGCTTGCCGAGGTCCACGGCATCGTGCTGCTCAACGGCGGCGGCTTCGAAGCCCCCGACTGGTCCCTGCGGGTGTCCCTCGCCAACCTGCCCGACGAGGCTTACGCCGATATCGGACGCGGCGTCCGTGCCGTCGCGCGCGGGTATCGGGATGCCTACGAGGCTGCCAAGCGCGCCGCCCCGGCGGAGATCGAGGTCGAGCACGTCCCGGCTGAGTGACCTGCCCGATGTTCCGGTGTCGGGATCGCGCGGGTCCCGGGCCTGTTGATCGCATTTCCTGTCCGCACCGGCATGGTCGAGGCGCCGACGATGGCTTTCGTTGATGGAGCGAATGCCGCGATCGGCCTCCCGACGGCCCGGCTCCACTCGTCCCCAGGCAGCCGCTGCGCGTGGCGCGTGCTCGCGGCGGCGCTGCTCTGCCTGGGGGCGCAGGGTGCCGTAGCACGGACAATCTACGTTACGCCGGCGGGGTCGGGACCGGGATACGGTGCGGACGGCCGGATGGTCGCCCCGCAGACGCAAGCCTTCTCGACTGCGGCGATGCGGGGACTAAGCCCGGGCGACGTCGTCCAACTCCTCGCCGACAATCCGGATCCGGCCGTTGCGGCGCTCTACCGAGAGCGGATCGTGTTGTCCGGCCTTGGACAGCGAGACGCGCTGCCGATCCTGGTTAAGGGGCTCGGTCAGCGCACCCGGCTGGTCGGACGCACGGTCGCGGAGATACGCGGCTGCCCGATGCCCGAGGACGACGTCGAGCAGGCCTGCGGCGGCCTCGCGATGGCCCTTGCGGCCCCCCGGGCTCCGGATCTGCTCGGCGCTCTGACCACGCCGACCGCGACCGACGAGCGCGAGCGCAGCCGCCGCTCGCGGCTCGCCATACCGATCGGTCGTGCGGGGCGGCTGGCAGAGGCAGCCTGCCTCGATATCGAGCGGGCTGACGGCGTCACGATCGAGGATCTGACCTTTGACGGATGCTGGCTCGCGGCGGTCCGCGCGATTGGCAGCCGCCGCGTCACGCTGCGTCGCTCGCTCGTGATCGGAAGCAGCTACGGTCTGGCGGCACGCGGCAGCCCGGAGCACCCTGCCGATTCTCTCGTGGTCGAGGACGTGACATGGGTGCAGGACGCGAGCGGCTTCGACGCCGCGGCCCTGACGCGCGAGGGGCCGTTCCGCTGCGCCGACGGCCGCGTCAGCCCGCTCGGCTGCCCGGGGCTGCTCTGGCGGAGCATTCCTTGGGGCGTGAGCCACCACGGCGCCTATGATCACTTCAACGGCGCGCTCCTCGGCGCAACCGATGTGCGGGGGCCGATCATCTTTCGCCGCAACAGTGTCGTTTCGGCCTACAATGGCGTGCGGCTGAAGGCGGCCGCCTGCGATGACCGCAAGGCTGCGGATCTCTCACCGGAGACCTGCCCGTTCAATCAGGACATCTGGATCTACGACAACCTGTTCGCTTACGTGCGCGACAACCCCGTCGAACTGGAGACTTGGGCGACGGACGTTCGGATCTACCGCAACCGGATCGTCAATGCCCACGCGTGGTTCTCGTTCGACGAGATGGGCGGCGGCCCCATCTACATCTATGGCAATCGCGGCTGGTTCGACGACGTCCCCGCGACCGCCTTGCCGGATCGTTCACCGTTCCCGCCGCCCTGCACACGCCATCCCGTCGACAAACCGGCCGCCGGGGGGGCGTTCGATCCGAAGCTGGACCGCCGGTACGACTTCCCGCGCGCCCGCTGGCTTCCGGTGGGCGTCGAGAGCATCGGTCCGGGCGGTGCCGTCTCCTGGATGGATCCCCTCGACCAGACCTGTGAGGCAAGCCTCCAGGGCCGCGTCGTCAAGCTCGCGCTCCCGCCGCGGGATGCGGAGCCCGGGACCTACCGCTATGCGGAGCGCGGCGCGATCTACCTGTTCAACAACAGCTGGTACCTGCGCTCGCCCGTGACCGGGATCGGCGCGGCCGCCAATGTCAGGCATTGGAACAACGCCCTGCTGTTCTGCGAGGACGGCGTGCCCGGCTACGATAAGGAAGTGTGCCGGCCGAGACCCGAGACGTTCGATGTGAGCACCTGCGGACGCGGCGTCGTCGGTGGGGACGGCCTCGCCCGCTATCTCGGCGAAGCCGGAACGCTGCCGTTCTTCGACTGCTTCCGGTGGCTGCCCGTCGACGAGTCCGGACGCGATCTCCCGGCGCTCGCGAGCGTCTTCGATTACGATGTCAGCAGCAACGGCTTTCCGATCGCGCTCCAGCGCGAGCACGGGATCGAGTCCCACGGGCGTACCGGCAATCCGGGCTTCACGGCACCCGAGCGCGGGGACTTTCGGCTCATCCCGGGCGCGCTGGCGGCAACGTCGGGATGCACGGTGACGGAGATTTCAAATCATGATCTCGTCTGCGCGGAAACGACAGGAGGACAGGCATTCGCCGGTGCATTCGGCCCTGACGGCCACCTCTATGAGGGACCCGCTTCAGCGCGATTTCGACTGCCGGAATAGGTCGCGCCTGTAGGGTTCGGCGCACCCCGGTCCTGCCTGTACGCGGGCTGACCGACGCGTGGTTCTATGCCTGATGAAGTCAGGCGTATTGCCTAGGCGCGGCGCCCTATCCTCCGCTTGAGGCGCCGTTCGGAAATCGGCAGGTCTCTATCAGGCGAGGCGGCGCACGAACGTGGCCTCTGCCGCCGGTCGAACACGCTAATAAGCGTCAAGGCTCGCAGCAGGACTTCTTAGACCCCAATGGGGCGGATTGCCGGGCCGTTCCGGAACGGGCGTGCTTCCGGCGAGCCTCCTGGGTGACGCACGCACCGGTCGGGTCCAGATGTCACGCGGGACTGGTTCGAGCCACGCCGGAACTGAACTCGCATCGTGCCTCATCGAAATGACGCGACGGGAGGCGGCAACATGTTCAAGACGTTGGCGGCATGTCTGATGTTGCTGATCCTGGTCGCCCCATCTCCTGTTCTCGGGCGAGGGAAATTCTCAATTTCACATCAAGCGGCGGAGGTCGAGTCCCTGGTCAACAAGGCCTCCGACGTTCTAGTGGAACGGGGCAGCGAAGCCTTTGCGGACTTCAGGACGAAAGGCAGCTCTTGGCGATACGCGGATGTCTACCTGTTCGTGGTCGACATGAACGGCATCGTGCTGTTCAACGCCGCTCGCCTGGACCGCGAAGAACGGGACTTCCTCGACGACCGCGATGCTGACGGAAAGCGGTTCCACAGAGACTTCATCCAAGTCGTCAAGACGTTTGGCTCCGGCTGGGTCGGTTACATGTTCCCCAAGCCCGGACAGTCCCATGCCCACGTGAAGTGGAGCTACATCTGCGCGACGCGCGTCGACGGCGTCGACGCACTCGTGGGGGCGGGTGTCTATGTCGATTGACGCCGCCATCGTCCCCGACGGAACGGCGAGGACAGGAGATGAGCTCATCGGCGCAGCCGCAAGGTTTTCAAAGGTCTGATATGATCTCGTAAGTGATGCCTCGTCGATGACATCCCGGGCGGCTGCCAAGCGGCGGCAGGAGCCTGTCCCCTTTCACAACTGACCTTATCCGATGCAGACGGGCCGCTTTCGGCCAGACTACGTCAGATCGGAATGCCGTCGCACGTAGAACCGGACCGTGGGTTTCGCGCCCTTCCCGGTCATTCCGGGACCGTCGGACGCTCCTCCCGTGCTGACATTCATGCGACCGCTTCGATCCGGAGCCATTCGCATAACGGGCGGAACACTGTTAGCGAAATCGCAGTCATGCAGCGAGAGCGGCAGAGCGTGAGGTGCGCGTCGTGCCAACTGAGCGTTCGGCGAACCGCACGGCGAGTCGGTAGAGGTTGAGTGCCGYGGCGATGGCAACGGCTCTGCACGCTGGTAGGGTTCTCGCGCGCCCCGACGGCCTGTGAGCACAACCAGCTGCTCGTCAACTGCTTCGGACCCCCGTCGAACCAAAAAAGAGAGCGCGGCGGCAGCGGTCTTTCTGTGTCTCGGCTCCGAGTTTGCGACGCGTCCGAGGCTCATGCCCGCAGCCGCAAATTCCCGTAGTAAAGACCCTGTTGATCAAGCAGGCCGTCCGGAACAGTGATCTACCTCCAGAACGGCTGCGGTCCCGGGGCAGATGAAGCTTCGCTCTCGTCACGCCCGCGGCGCGGCAGACCTTGTGCCGCGGACGGATAATCTCGCCTCTCCCGCGCCATGACTCGCCGGAGTCCGATCACGACCGAGGCGCACCGGGGGCGATACGGGGCTGAACCGAGGGAGATGACCATGCTGTGCCGTCATGTGTCCGGACTCTTCGTCCTCGCCGCGTTGACTTTGGTCCCGCTGGGCGCCGCTCGGGCCGCCCCCTTGAGCTATCTCCGACCCGCGGTCCAGGCGACCGCGGTGTCCGATCGGCTGGTCATCAAGACCGTGACGGCGGTCGGGATGGCACACCGGTCGGCTCGCAGGACGGCCCGGCGCGTCAGCCGGCGTCACGCGTACTGACATCCGCTCCGTCTCCTCGGAACAGACCGATGACGGACACCTTGGCCCGGGCTGTCGCCCGGACGCTCTACCCGGATAGGAGGCCGATATGCAGAAGCGCTTGATTCCCATGGCTGCCGTCTTCGTGCTCGCCGGAGGCCCGTTGGCCTTGGCGGAGGACGTGTCCCGCACCGGCGCGCTCGCTGAGACTGGAAAGCTGACCCAGACGGACTTCAAGGCCCTGACCGATGCCCGGATCGGGGTGGTGAAGGCCGCCCTCCAGCTCACGCCCGACCAGCAGAAGTACTGGCCGGCCATCGAGGAGGCCATCCGCACGCGCGCCGATGCGCGCTACACCCGGCTGTCCAACCTGCAGGGACG
>NZ_JBFULS010000052.1:0-42242 GCF_054049775.1 Methylobacterium sp. P5_C11
CACGATCAAGGCGAACTTCCCGACCCGGATCAGCTTCCAGGTGACGAGCAAGATCGACTCGCGCACGATCCTGGGCGAGATGGGCGCCGAGCAGCTGCTCGGCCAGGGCGACATGCTGTTCATGGCCGGCGGCGGCCGCACGACCCGGGTGCACGGGCCGTTCTGCTCGGACAGCGAGGTCGAGACCGTCGTCGCCCACCTCAAGCGCCAGGGCCGACCCAGCTACCTCGACGCCGTCACCGCCGACGACGAGGAGGGGGCGGCCGAGAAGGGCGGCGCCAAGGGCAAGGCCGGCGCCGCGGAACTCGAACTCGACGGCGCGGTCTTCGACCAGGGCTCCTTCGGCGAGGCCGGCGGCGACCTCTACGACCAGGCCGTGCAGGTGGTGCTGCGCGACCAGAAGGCCTCGACCAGCTACATCCAGCGCCGCCTGCAGATCGGCTACAACCGCGCCGCCTCGATCATGGAGCGGATGGAGGTCGAGGGCATCGTCGGCCCGGCCAACCACGCCGGCAAGCGCGAGATCCTGGTGGAGGACGCGGTCGGCTGAGAGGGAGAGCCCGTCGCCTCCGCGGCACCCCCTCCCCGCTGCGGCAAGGGCAGGTTCGAGGCGCGGCCTGTGACGGAGCGCGACCCGCCCCCTCTCCCGAGCGGGAGAGGGCTGGGGTGAGGGAGGAGACGTCTCCCGATAGGCCACGCGCCTGATGCGCCGAGAGGGCGCGCCCTCTTCCGCCCGTTCGCGTCCCTCACCCTGTCCCTCTCCCGCACGGGAGAGGGGACCCGCGCCCTCGACCTGACGCGCGAGCCGACCGAGACCGCGAGCCGGTGCAGCCCTCGGCTCAAGGGAGAGGCCACACGGGGCGGGTCGCCGTGTTCGACCACGCCCGACCGACCCGAAAAACCTTCACCCGGCGCGGAACCGGTCCCTCACCCGGCACGTTACGCGCGTGCGAGGCCCGGAAACGGGCTCGCGTTGAGGGCGCCGGGCACGGTGTCCGGCGTCGCTTGTAGTCACGTTGCTCGTCGGAGGATGTGGTTATGAGGACTTACGACGTTGCGCCCCTGTTCCGGTCGTCCATCGGGTTCGACCGTGTGTTCGAGCTGCTCAACCAGGCCGACCGCGTCGAGGCTTCGGCGACTTGGCCGCCCTACAACATCGAGAAGGTCGCCGAGGACCAGTATCGCATCACCATGGCGGTCGCGGGCTTCACGCCCGACGAGATCGATCTGGTCCAGCAGGACACGACGCTTCTCGTGTCGGGCCAGAAGGCCGCCCAGGAGGGCGAGAAGCACTACCTCCATCGTGGCATCGCGTCCCGCACCTTCCGCCAGACCTTCAATCTGGCCGAGCACGTGACGGTCGTGGGCGCGTCCCTGGAGAACGGCCTGCTCACCGTCGCGCTGAAGCGCGAGGTCCCTGAGGCCCTGAAGCCCCGCCGCATCGCCATCGGCGGAGCGACGACGGTGCCCAGCCAGGACAACGCGCCGGTCCAGATCGCCCGGGACACCAAGGCGGCCTGAGCGGGCGGCCTGAACGGGCGGCCGGCACGGACCGGCAGGTCGTGCCGGCCGCCCCAGCCATTGCCCACGAGGAGGAGGGTCGCATGCAACAGAGCGAGACCAACCCAATCGAGTCCCCCGTCGAGCGCCTCGGCCCGATGGCGGCAGCCAATCTGAGGGCGCCGGCGGTCGACCCGTTCGAGGCCTTCGTGGCGCCGGGAGACGTTTTCCGGCATCCCCGCGAGGTGCTGGCCTATCCGGGCCTGTCGCGCGCTCAGAAACGAACGATCCTGGCATCCTGGGCCTCGGACGCGCGCGCCGTGGAATCCTGCCCGACGCTGCGCTGCCTGGCGGGCTGCCGGGCCGAGCCCGTGCCGCTCGACGCGATCCTGGCCGCCCTCCAGGCGCTCGACGCAGGTTCGGTGCCTTCCGCACACCCGGCAGCGCCTCGGCCACCCGACCCTGCGGCTTTCATCCCCCGCTCGCGTGGTCCGGCGGGGTGGCCGCAGGTGCTGAACTGAACCGGGGAGGCCCGCGCAGGCAGCCTTCGAAGCCGGGGACTGGTACCGGTCCCCGACAAGGCTGCAGGCCGGCCGGGCAGCCGGCGGTGGGGCCGTGCCGCGCTCGATCCTGTCCGCCGGCCTGTGCCTCGCCCAGTCCGGCGCCCGCCCCCTCCCCTCGGTACTGGCAGCCCTTCTGAGCCTGTCGGGCCTCGCAGAGCCCGGCGTCGCGTTCACGCGGGCGGGACCGCCGGCTGCCGCGCCGCATCCGACCGCCTTGGACGCCGCCCTGTGGTCCGTCGCGACGAGCTTCGGCGGTTGAGCGCTCGCCCCAGGGAGGCCACGAGGCCGGCTCCGCGGACGGGACGCGGCCTCGGCGTCCCCTGTGTCGGGGCGGGCCGCCAGGCCGGCAGAGAGGGCTCCCGCGGGCGCGGACGCGCCTCACACCGCCGAGAACCGGAACTCCGTGCGCGCCGCGAAGGTCTCCCCCGGACGCAGCACAGCCGAGGGGAAGGCCGGCTGGTTCGGGGCGTCCGGAAAGCCCTGGGTCTCGAAACAGACGCCGTCGCCGGAGCGGTAGAGGCGGCCGGACGACCCGACGAGCGTGCCGTCGAGGGT
Organism: Methylobacterium sp. P5_C11; assembly: GCF_054049775.1. NCBI lineage: Bacteria > Pseudomonadati > Pseudomonadota > Alphaproteobacteria > Hyphomicrobiales > Methylobacteriaceae > Methylobacterium > Methylobacterium sp. P5_C11. The sequence continues at coordinate 2,619 of NZ_JBFULS010000052.1, forward strand.
GTTGCCCGTGTAGAGCTGGAGCGCCGGCTGAGTGGTCCACACGTCGAGCCGGCGCCCGCTGCCCGGATGGAGGCAGGTGGCGGCCGGCCGCAGCGTCCCGGCGGGGCCACGCAGCACGAAGGTGTGGTCGTAGCCCTTGGCGATGGCGAGCTGGGGATCGCCGGTCCGGATGCGCGCCCCCAGCGGGTGCGCCGTGCGGAAGTCGAAGGGCGTGTCGGCGACCGGCCGGATCTCGCCGGTGGGGATCTGGGTCGCGTCCGTCGGCGTGAAGGCGTCGGCTTCGAGCTGCACGACGTGGTCGAGGACGCTGCCCGTCCCCTCCCCGGCGAGGTTGAAGTAGCTGTGGTTGGTGAGGTTCAGGACCGTCGGCCGGTCGGTCGTGGCCGCGTAGTCGATGCGCAGCACGCCGTCCGCGGGCAGGCTGTAGCGGACGCGCACGTCGAGAGTCCCCGGAAATCCCTCCTCGCCGTCCGGGGATCGGCGGCTCAGGGCGAGGCCTGTCGTGTCGGATCGCTCCACCCGCCACAGGCATGTCCCGAAGTTCCGCGGGCCGCCATGCAGGGTGTTGGGACCCTCGTTCACCGGGAGCCGATAGGTCCGCCCGTCGAGGCTGAAACGGCCGCCCGCGATGCGGTTGGCGTAGCGCCCGATCACCGCGCCGAAGCTCGGGCTCACGGTCTCGTAGCCCTCCAGATTCTGCAGGCCGAGGACGACATTGGCCAGCCGGCCGGCCCGGTCGGGCACCTCGACCGCCGTGACGACCGCGCCGAAGTCGATGACGGCGACCCGCAGGCTGCCCCGGCTCAGGACGTGCCGGGTGACCGCCTCCCCGTCCGCCGTGTGGCCGAAGACCTCGCCCGGCATGCCGTCCTGCCCCTTCCCGTCGCTGCCCTTCCCGTCTCGACCCGTCCCTGCCGCTTCGCTTGGCCGGGACGCGGCTAGCGTTTCCAGACGCCGAGCCGTTCGCTCCGGGCATGGTCCTCGGCCGCGACCAGTTCGGGGCTCGCCTCCGGCGAGGCGCGGCCGCCGCCGTTGAACAGCACCACTTCGGAGAGATCGCGCCCATCCACCAGGCAGTTCATGGTCTCGCTACCCGGCGCAGGCTGACAGGTCACCGTCCGGCCGCCGATGTAGCGGGTCAGCTCGTCCGCCTGCCCGCCCCGCACCCACTCCACCCCGAACAGGTGCACGACCTTCCCGCCCACCTTGAGGGTGGCGGTATCGATCACCTGGACCGTCCCCCGCACGGAATTCGGCGGGGGCGGTGTGTCGGCCTCGCCTTCGCCGGTGGTCTCGGGTGGTGGCGTGACCGTGTCGGGGGCAGCCGGCGAGGCGGCGGGCGGGGTTGCTTGTGCCGCACGGTTCGGCTCGGTCGTCCGCGACGGGGTCGGGTCGGTGGATGCGGGCGGCCCGGAATTCGGGACGCGATCCACCAGGACGAGTCCGGCGGCCACCACCGCAACCAGGGCAGCCGCGCTCGCGCCGGCCAGCCAGAGCCGCTGCCGGCGGGCGCCGTCGTCCAGGACCTCGCCTCCGGGGCTGAGCCGGTCGCGCAGGCGCTTCAGACCGTCCTGCAGGGTTTCGCCGAACCGGCCGGAGCCCGTCGTCCAGGCCGCGGCGGGATCGACCTCCCGCATCGACCCATCGATATCGTCGCCCGCGGCGGCGGCGGTGCGGCCGAGCCGGCCGCGCAGGCTCGTCCGAAGGGTCGCGAAGCGCCCGGCCGCGTTCTGCGCCAGCGCCCGGCCCTGCACCGAGGAGCGTTCGGCCAGGGACCGGGCACGCTCGGACTGGGTCTCCACGAACCGCGCCGTGGCGGCCTTCATCTCGTAGGCGCCGCTCAGCAGCGAAGAATCCTTGGCGTCCGCGTCCGCCGGCACGGGCTCGGGGTCGGGTTCCGGCGGGAGGAACAGCGCGGGGTGCCGCGCCTGCAGTTCCGCGACGAGATCCGCGAGGGTCATCGGCTCGGCGGTGTCGCCCCGCATCCGGACGGCCCCGTGCCGGTCGAGCACCCGAAAGCCGGCGGCATCGGGGACGGTGGCGGCCTCGGCGAGGAGTTCGAGCGTCCGGACCGCCACCGGGCGCGGCCGAGCCTGGGCGATCTCGGACCGGATGGCCGCGCGAAGTGCGGCGCGGCCGGGATCGTCGAGGGCCGGCCGCGCCGGCTCCGACTCCTGTTTCGCCACCACCGTTGAAGACGTCATACACCCGATCCCGGCATCACCGCGCGCCGCACACGACGGCGCCGCGGGCCTTCCACGCGAGGCTCTTACGCCTTGCCGGGCGAGGCGGCCAGGGTTCCGGCCTGGATGCTCCGCCGCAGGACCCGCCCGGTCTCGCCGAGGATGTAAGGCCGCGTTCCCGCGAAGCCCACCTCGAGGATCAGCTCCGCCTCGCCACTGGACACGGCGCCGCGGCCCGGATTGGCGGTGCGAAAATCGACGATCGCGCGGATCGTGCAGGTCTCGGCATCGCAGGCGGCGCGCATCGCGCGCGGCTCGTAGCGCCGCTCGGGCCAGCGCTGGACGAAGCTGCGCTTCTCGGCGACCAGGGCCGCGGTGGTGATCGGACGCCCATAGAAGCGCACCCGGGTGGCATAGAACTGGGTGGCGGCGCCCACCATGGTGTCGCCGGAGCCCGAGACCGTGGCGAGATAGCTCGCGGTCAGCGCCCGGGCCGCCGCGGCGTGGGCGGTGGCGGCAGGCGCGGCAGGCGCCGCGGTGGCGGCCGGGGTCTCGGCGAGCCGGCTCGGATGGTGGGCACGGCGGTGCAGGCCCTCACGCCCGGAGGGCCGTTCCAGGGCGGCGGCCCGCTTGGGACCCGGCGCCCGCGTTCCGGCGGCCTTGGGCAGACCGTCCTCGGCGGGTTCAGCCTTCGCGGAGTCAGCCCTCCTGGAATCATCCTTGGCGGCCTGCCGGACGGAGTTCGCGGCGCGCCCGCCGTCGGGCTGGCCCTTTGCCGGCTGCGTGACTGGCTGACCCTGGGCCTGCCGGTCGGCGGCCGGCGGCTGCACCGCATCCGGCGCTGCCGTGCGGGCCGGCGGGTCCACCCAGCCTGCCCCGGGCGCCGCCGACGGCTGCTGGGCCGACGCGGTGCCGGCCAGGGCCAGCGGCAGAAGCAGGCCGAGCGCGAGAGCCTTGGGTCGGACGGGATGGGTGGCGGGCATCGGTGCCTTCCTGGCGGCCGGGGCGGATCTGGGACGGATCTTGGGGAGAATGCGCCCGCCCGTCCGGGGGGTTCCCCAATCGTCTCGGGCGCACCCGCTATCCTGACGAATGGCGCGGCTTCGACCAGCCCTGGATTGCGGGGATGATGGGGTTGCGTTCGTTCGTTTCTGTACCAAGTCGGGGACAGCCTGGACCGCTGGCCGTTTCCGGGCTCTCAGCCCGCCTGTCCAGCGCCGCCGCGCATCGAGGATCCCGTGCCCCGACCTGAGACCGATGCACTGCCGCCCCCGCCATCCGTGAGGCCGCGTTGAGCACCGCGCAGCGCCGGGCGCTCCTGATCTGCAACGCCAAGGCCCGCAACGGCGGCCTCGACCTGGACGAGGTGCGGCGGATCCTGCGGGCAGGCGGCATCGTGCCCGAGGAACCGCCCCCGGACGCCGATTGCCGCGACGTGATCCGCGACCGGGCCGGAGAGGTCGATCTCGTCATCCTCGGCGGCGGCGACGGCACCATGAACTACGCCGCCCCGGCCCTGGTGGAGAGCGGGCTGCCCCTGGCGATCCTGCCGCTGGGCACCGCCAACGATCTCGCCCGCTCCCTGAACCTGCCGCTCGATCCCCTGGCGGCGGCCCGCTTCATCCCCACCGCCGAGGCGCGGCCGGTGGATCTCGGCTGGGTCAACGGTCACTATTACTTCAACGTCGCCAGCATCGGATTCTCGGCCGAGCTCGCGGGCGAACTCACCGCCGAATCGAAGAAGACCTGGGGCGTCCTCGGTTACGCGGTGGCGGCCGTCCGGGTCCTGCGGCGGGTGCGCCCCTTCACGGTGACGATCGAGCACGACGGCAAGGTCGAGCGGGTCACCACCATCCAGGTCTCGGTGGGCAACGGCCGGCACTACGGCGGCGGCATGACCGTGGAGGAGACCGCGGCGGTCGATGACGGCAAGCTCGACTTCTACAGCCTGGAGATCAAGCACTGGTGGCGCCTCCTCGCGCTGCTGCCGGCCCTGCGGCGCGGCACGCACGGGCGCGCGGACGATGTACAGGCCTTCCACACGCAGGAGATCAAGCTCTCCACCCGGAAGCCCCGGCCGGTGAATACCGACGGCGAGCTGACCACCCACACGCCGGCGCATTTCAAGGTGGTCCCGAAGGTCCTCCGCGTCTTCGCCCCGGAGCCGGTGCGCGGCCCGTCCTCATTCGACCTTGCCACCCTCGGCAACCGCCTGTTCCCGAACAGCGAGGCGTCCAACCCGTGACCGACCTGCTCCAACTCGCCAGTCAACCTGCCGTCTGGGCGGCGCTCGCCACACTGGTGGTGATGGAGGTGGTGCTCGGCATCGACAACCTGATCTTCATCTCGATCCTCACCAACAAGCTGCCGGCCGACCAGCAGACCCGGGCACGGCGGATCGGGATCGGGCTGGCGCTGATCCTGCGGCTGGGCCTCCTCGGCACGGTGGCGTTCATCGTCCATCTGACCGAACCGGTCGTCTCGCTCCTCGGTCAGGACTTCTCCTGGCGCGACATGATCCTGATCGGCGGCGGCCTGTTCCTGCTCTGGAAGGCCACCAAGGAGATCCACCACAGTGTCGATCCCGAGCCCGACACGGAGACCTCCTCCGGGGGCAGCCTCGGCTTCGGCGCGGCGATCGGCCAGATCCTGCTCCTCGACCTCGTCTTCTCCATCGACTCGATCATCACCGCGGTGGGCATGACCGAGCATGTCCCGGTGATGATGGTGGCGGTGATCGTCGCCGTCGCGGCGATGCTGCTGGCCGCCGAGCCCCTCTCGGCCTTCATCGCCCGCAACCCCACCGTGGTGATGCTGGCCCTGGGCTTCCTGATCATGATCGGCATGACGCTGATCGCCGAAGGGTTCGGGGCGCATGTGCCGAAGGGCTACATCTACACCGCGATGGCCTTCTCGGCCGGCGTCGAGGGTCTGAACATGCTCGCCCGGCGGCGCCGGCGGGCGGCCCGGGGCGACGCGTCAGCGCCGGTCGGGCAGGCCCGGCGTGCCTGAGTTCGGACAGGGCGGCGCCCGGCGGATCGGCCTGGCACTCGTCCTGCTGATCCTGTCCGCGGGCGCACACGCGGAGACCAGACCCATGGCCCCTGACACGACGGTTCTGCACGATCTCGCCCCCACCGGCACGCTCCGGGCGGCGATCAATCTCGGCAACCCGGTCCTCGCGCAGGCGGGCGCGGGCGGCCCGGCGGGGGTCTCGGTGGATCTCGCCCGGGCGCTGGCCGCGCGGCTCGGCGTGCCGGTGGCGTTCGTGACCTACCCGGGGGCCGGTGCGGTCTCGGGCTCGGCGGGATCCGGGACTTGGGACATCTGTTTCCTGGCGATCGATCCGAAGCGGGCCGAGGGCATCGCCTTCACCGATCCCTACGTGCTGATCGCCGGCAGCTACCTCGTCCCGGCCGCCTCGCCCCTCCGGAGCCTGGAGACGGTGGATCGCGACGGCGTGCGCGTCTCGGTGGGGCGCGGCAGCGCCTACGACCTGTTCCTGACCCGCGCCCTGACGCACGCGACCCTGGTGCGGGCGCCGACCTCCGCCGAGGCGGTGACGGCCTTCGCGAGGGATGGGCTGGAGGTGGCGGCGGGCGTGCATCAGCCGCTTGCCGCCTACGCGGCGGCGCACCCGGAGGTGCGGCTGTTGCCGGGGCATTTCATGGAGATTCCGCAGGCGATGGGCCTGCCGGTCGGGCGCCCGGCGGGCGCGGCCTATCTCGAGGATTTCATCGCGTGGGCGAAGCGGGAAGGTCTCGTGGCCCGCGGCCTGGAGGCCAGCGGGCAGGATCCGGGGCTGGCGGCGCCCTGAGCGGGTTCAGGCGGCGGGGAGATGAGCCAGATCCGCGCCCGCAGAGAGGTGCTCCTTGGTATCGAGGACCTCGATGGCGACGACGCTGCCCTCCGCGTCGAAGTCGAGAATGAGGCCGGGCCGCACCTCCTCGCTCTCGCTCACCGCGGAATGGGCAAGGCGCAGATACAGGGCATCGGCCTCCGGATCGTACCTGACTGTCAAGTCTGCGCCTCGAGCCGCGATCGAGGGAAGGTGAGCGAGTCTGCGACGTCAACGCCGGTTCTTCAACATGCGCCCTGCATCGGGCCATCACCGCCAAGAGCCCCCTGCCCTCTTCTCCAATCCTCTACCGCATCCTGAGGTGCCGGAGCGCAGCGCAGGCCTCGAAAGAGCGCTCCAGCCGGCCGCGCGACCTCCGGAGCCCGCCTTCGAGGCGCGCTGCGCTCGCACCTCTAGATGAGGCCGAGGGTTGGAGAGATGCTTTCTGAAGGGCTTTCCGAGCCGGCGCGGGTCCTTCAAACCACCAAGTTCACGATCCGCCCCGGCACGACGATCACCTTCCGCGGCGCCTTGCCCTCCAGGACCTTCTGGACCGCCTCCAGCGCTAGGGTCGCGGCCTCCACCGCCTTGGCGTCGGCGTCCCGCGGCACGGTGACGTCCGCGCGCTTCTTGCCGTTGATCTGGACCGGCAGGGTGATCTCGTCCTCGACGAGGAGACCGGCTTCCGCCTCCGGCCAGGGCGTCTGCGCCACGAGACCCGGGCGGCCTAGGGCGACCCAGCATTCCTCGGCGAGGTGCGGCATCATCGGGGCGATGAGCTGCACCAGGATGCCGGCCGCCTCCCCGGCCGCCGTGGCCGAGACCGGGCCGCGCAGGCCGTCCTCCAGGGCGTTGGCCAGGGTGTAGATGTGGGCGACGCAGCGGTTGAAGCGCAGCCGCTCGATATCATCCTGCACGGAAGCCAGGGCCCGGTGGGCGGCCTTGCGCAGGGCGAGGTCGGCCGTGCCGTCGCCGGTCGCCGCGCGCGCGGCGTTCACCAGCCGCCAGACCTTCTGGACGAACCGGGCCGCCCCCTGCACGCCCTCCTCGGTCCAGATCACGTCGCGCTCCGGCGGCGAGTCGGAGAGCATGAACCAGCGCGCCGTGTCGGCCCCGTAGCTCGCGATGATATCGTCGGGGTCGACCACGTTCTTCTTCGACTTCGACATCTTTTCGATCGGGCCGATCGTGATCGGCGCCTGAGTTTTCACGTGAAACGCGCGGCGCTCGCCCTCCTCGGTGGCGAAGCGGATCTCGGCCGGCGGCACCCAGGCGCCGGCCGCGTCCTTGTAGGTCTCGTGGACCACCATGCCCTGCGTGAACAGGCCCGCGAAGGGCTCAGGCGTGCCGGCCCAGCCGGTCTCGCACATCGCCCGCATGAAGAACCGGGCGTAGAGCAGATGCAGGATCGCGTGCTCGATGCCGCCGATATACTGGTCCACCGCCAGCCAGCGATCGACCACGGCGCGGTCCGTGGGGGCGTCGGTGAGCCAGGGCGCGGTGAAGCGGGCGTAATACCAGGACGAATCGACGAACGTGTCCATCGTGTCGGTCTCGCGCCGGGCCGGCGCGCCGCATTGCGGGCAGGGCACGTTGCGCCACGCCGCGTCGCGCTCCAGCGGGTTGCCGGGCTGATCGAAGGAGACCGCCTCGGGGAGCCTCACCGGCAGGTCGGCCACCGGCACCGATACCGGGCCGCAGGACTCGCAGTGGATGATCGGGATCGGGCAGCCCCAGTAGCGCTGGCGCGAGACGCCCCAGTCCCGCAGGCGGAACTGCACCTTGCGGGTGGCGATCCCCTCCCCTTCGAGCCGCTGGGCCACCGCCTCGAAGGCCTCTTCCGTGCGCATCCCGTCGAGGAAGCGCGAATTGATCATCCGCCCGTCCTCGACATAGGCGGTGTCGGTGATCACGAAGCCGGCCGGATCCTGTCCCTCGGGGCAGACCACGGGCGTGTTGCCGAGCCCGTACTTGTTCGCGAAATCGAGGTCGCGCTGGTCGTGCGCCGGGCAGCCGAACACCGCGCCGGTGCCGTACTCCATCAGTACGAAGTTCGCCACGTAGACCGGCAGTTCCCAGGACGGGTCCAGGGGATGGCGAACGGTCAGGCCGGTGTCGAAGCCGTGCTTCTCGGCCGTGTCGATCGCGGCCTGGGCGGTGCCGGTGCGGCGACACTCCTCGATGAAGGTCTGCAGCTCGGGCCGGTCGGCGGCCAGCGCGGCCGCCAGCGGGTGGTCGGCCGCGATCGCCAGGAACTTGGCGCCGAACAGCGTGTCGGGCCGGGTCGTGTAGACGGTCACCGAATCGGCGGCCCCGGCCACCGGCCGGGCCAGGGCGAACCGGACCTCCAGCCCCTCGGAACGGCCGATCCAGTTCTTCTGCATCAGCCGGACCTTCTCCGGCCAGCGGTCCAGCCCGTCGAGGGCGGTCAGCAGGTCCTCGGCGAAATCCGTGATCTTGAAGAACCATTGGGTCAGCTCGCGCTGCTCCACCAGGGCGCCGGAGCGCCAGCCGCGCCCGTCGATCACCTGCTCGTTGGCCAGCACCGTGTGGTCGACCGGGTCCCAGTTCACCTTGGCGGTGCGGCGGGTGACGAGGCCCTTGTCCAGGAAATCCAGGAACATGCGCTGCTGGTGCTTGTAGTAGTCGGGATCGCAGGTCGCGATCTCCCGGCTCCAGTCGAGCGACAGGCCCATGGCCTTCAGCTGGTCGCGCATCGAGGCGATGTTGGCGTAGGTCCAATCCCGCGGGTTGACCTTGCGCTCCATGGCGGCGTTCTCGGCCGGCAGCCCGAAGGCGTCCCAGCCCATCGGGTGCAGCACGTTGAAGCCGCGGGCGCGCTTGTAGCGGGCGACCACGTCGCCCATCGCGTAGTTGCGGACGTGGCCCATGTGGATCCGCCCCGACGGGTAGGGGAACATCTCCAGCACGTAGTATTTCGGGCGCGGGTCGCCGTTGTCGGTCTCGAACAGGCGCTGCGCGGCCCAGGCCTCCTGCCAGCGCGGCTCGGAATCCTTGGCGTTGTAGCGCTCGACGGGCTGGGGGGCGGTGCTGGTCATGGATCCGGCTGGGTCAGGGGCTCGGCGGCGGCCACAGGAGCCGGCGCGGCACGGTTTGCGCCGCGATAGCATATCTGCGCCGCAGCCGGTCAACGCGGCGCGCGATTCGGGCTTGCGCGGGGCGCGCGAACGCATAGGTCCGCATGACGGGACAGAGAACACGACGAGGGCTGCGCCGGGGTGCTCCCGATCTCATCCCTCATCCTGAGGTAACCGCGTGAGCGGGCCCCGAAGCCTCATCCTGAGGTGCCCGCGTGAGCGGGCCTCGAAGGAGGGCTCCAGGGATCGCGGTGGCTTCTGGAGGGCTCCTTCGAGGTCTCCGCTGCGCTCCGGCACCTCAGGATGAGGGTTTGGGTTGGAGAGGCGCCGCCCGGATTGGTCCGTCCTCGTGTCTTGGACCGTTGGGCGCAGACCGGCGCCCGGCAGCGACAGGACAGGCACGCCATGGACGACGCGACGACTGGCACGACGGCCCCTCCGACCGATGGGATGGGCCACAGGACAGACAAGCTCCCCGTCGGGCAGGCCGATGTCGCGGCCGGGCTCGCCGAGGTGCGGGCGGCGATCGCCCGGGCGGCCGAGGATTCCGAACGCGATCCGGCGACGGTCCAGCTGGTGGCCGTCTCCAAGACCGTGCCGGCCGAGGGCATCCTGCCGGCCCTCAAGGCCGGGCACCGCGTCTTCGGCGAGAACTACGTCCAGGAATCCACCGGGAAGTGGCCCGACCTCCGAGCCCGCTATCCCGATGTCGAGCTGCACCTCGTCGGACCGCTGCAATCCAACAAGGCCCGCGAGGCGGTCGCCCTGTTCGACGTGATCCACTCCCTCGATCGCCTGTCCCTGGCGGCGGCGCTCGCCAAGGAGATCGAGCGGTCCGGCCGCACGCCGAAGCTCCTGATCCAGGTCAATACCGGCGCCGAGCCGCAGAAGGGCGGCGTCCTGCCGGACCAGCTCGCCACCCTTTTGTCCGAGTGCCAGGAGACCCACGGGCTGGCCATCCAGGGGCTGATGTGCATCCCCCCGGCGGAGGATCCGCCCTCGGCCCATTTCGCCCTGCTGGCCCGGTTGGCGAAGGCGCACAACCTGCCGATCCTCTCGATGGGCATGAGCGCCGACTTCCCGGCGGCGATCCAGCTCGGCGCCACCCATGTCCGGGTCGGCACCGCCATCTTCGGCGCGCGAACCCGGAAGACCTGAGCCTCAGCCGATCCGCAGATGCGTCCGCGGCCCGAGGCGCCGGAGCAGCCGCAGCAGGTCGGCCCGGGCCAGGGCGACGCAGCCCTCCGTGGGGCGGTAGCCGTCCCGGGCGATGTGCAGGAAGATCGCCGAGCCCCGCCCCTTCCGGATCGGGGCGCGGTTGTAGTCGAGGTCGATCACCACGTCGTAGAGTCCGTCGTCCCGCCACATCGACTCGGCGCTGATTCCGGGGGCCGGCAGGCGGATCGGCCGGTTGTAGCGGCGGTCGCGGCGATCGTCGCACCAGCCGTCGGCGGGCCTGGTCGCCCGCAGGGGCAGCGCCGTGCGCGGACGGATCCCGAGATGGTCGGGCCGGTAGGCACCGCCGCGCAGGCGGAAGCGGCCGCGGGGCGAGCCGCCGTCGCCCTCGCGCTTGTCGCCGACGATCCCGCCCGACCCGAGGGCACAGGGAATCACCGCTGGGCCGACCAGCAGCTGCCCGCGTCGCCGGTCCCCGACGATCGCCCGCACGCGGATGTCCCCCAGGGTCAGGCGGACGGGTTTCCTGCTCGGCCGCCGCATGTTTCCCCTCCCGAACCCACCCGGTCCGGCGCGCCTTATGCCCGAGATCCGCATGCCCAACCGATGAAAATTGCGCGCAAGGCAACTTCCGGCCACAAAGGGCGCCCTATTTCTCGGTCGAACCCGGGCCGCCGAGCCGGGATTCGGGAGCCAGCCCACCGCCTCGCCGTGTGGACCGACGCCTCGATCCCGGAACGGAGCGCCCCGATCCCGCAGCCCCTCCACCGTGGCGATGGCCGCGGCGGCGAAAGGATGCGGAAACACGAGCCTTGGTAGAGTCGCGACGCGATCCTGCCGAGATCCTGACGTCATCGCATGCTGAACCCGGCAGGCGGCACTCGCCTCTCCCGCAGCATGCTCTGGGACCCCGGACGATGCCGAATGCCTACCGCCTGCTGATCTGCGACGACGACGCGATCCTGCGCGACACCCTGACCGAGCAGCTCGATCTCTGCGACGAGTTCACGGTCCTCACCGAGGCCAACGCCACGGACGCGATCCGGCGCGTCGCCGCCGAGCGCATCGACCTCGCCGTGATGGATGTCGGCCTGCCCGATCTCGACGGGCGCGAGGCCGTGCGCCGGATGCGCGCCGGCGGCTTCCGCGGCCCGGTGATCATGCTCACCGCCCAGGATTCCGAGGCGGACCATGTCGAGGGGCTGGAGGCCGGCGCCAACGACTACGTCACCAAGCCGTTCAAGTTCGGCATCCTGCTGGCCCGGATCCGCGCCCACCTGCGCAGCCACGAGGCCTCCGAGGACGCGGTGTTCCAGATCGGACCCTACACGTTCCGGCCCGGCGCCAAGCTGCTGGTCGGCGAGCGCGGCTCGAAGCTGAAGCTCACCGAGAAGGAGACCGCGATCCTGCGCTTCCTCTACCGGGCGGGACGGGCCGTGGTGAACCGCGACACCCTGCTGGCCGAGGTCTGGGGCTACAACGCCCAGGTGACCACCCACACGCTGGAGACGCATATCTACCGGCTGCGCCAGAAGATCGAGCCGAACCCCGCCACCGCCGCGATCCTCGTGACGGAGGGCGGTGGATACAAGTTGCTGCCCTGACGAATTGAAGCTTTACGTGTAGGCGATCCGGCAGGTTCGCGTATGCGCAGGGTGGTGAGGCGTTCTTGGGGCTCGACGACGATATCGCGATCCTCGCGGCCGCGCCGCTGTTCGGCTTCCTCGACCGGGACGCCCTGCGCCTGCTGACCTTCGCGGCGGAGCGGCGCGACCTGGCGGACGGCGACCTGCTGTTTTCCCGCGGCGATCCGGCCGAGGGCGGCTTCGTGGTGATGGCGGGGACGATCCGGCTCGCCCCCCGGATGCCGGGGGCCGAGCCGGTGCGGGCCGGACGCTCGGCGCTGATCGGTCAGCTCGCCCTGTTCGTGCGCGGGACGCGCCCGACCGAGGCCCGGGCCGAGGGCAGCGCCGCGGTGATGCGGATCACGCCGATGCTGATGCGCCGGGTGCTGGAGGAATTCCCCGCCGCCGCGCAGGCCGTCCACGACACCCTGGCGGACGACCTCGCCGGGCTGGTGAGCGACCTCGATCAGGTGCGCGAACTCCTCGAGGTCATCGACGGCATCTCGTCAGGTGACAGCTCCGGTGACCGCTTGTAAGCACGGGCTCCCGCCGCAAGAGTTCTGACCCTGTCCATGTCCCAGGCTGGCCTGCCCCATTCCGATCTCGCCCAGACCATCGAAGCCGCCTGGGAGGACCGCGCCAACATCTCGACCGCCACCCGGGGCGCGGTGCGCGAGGCGGTCGAGGCGGCTCTGGACCTGCTCGATTCGGGCCAGGCCCGCGTCGCCGAGAAGAGCGGCAACCACGACTGGGTGGTGAACCAGTGGCTGAAGAAGGCGGTGCTGCTCTCCTTCCGTCTCAACGACATGGCGACGATCGCGGGCGGCCCCGGCGGCGCGCCCTGGTGGGACAAGGTCGCCTCCAAGTTCGCCGGCTGGGGCGAGGCCGAGTTCCGCGCCGCCGGCCTGCGCGCCGTGCCGGGCTGCTTCGTCCGCCGGGGCTCCTACATCGCGCCGGGCGCCGTGCTGATGCCGAGCTTCGTCAACCTCGGCGCCCATGTCGGCGAGGGCACGATGGTCGACACCTGGGTGACGATCGGCTCCTGCGCGCAGGTCGGGAAGAACTGCCACATCTCCGGCGGCGCCGGCATCGCGGGCGTGCTGGAGCCGCTCCAGGCCAACCCGGTGATCATCGAGGACGACTGCTTCATCGGCGCCCGCGCCGAGGTGGCGGAGGGTGTCATCGTCGGCCAGGGCAGCGTCCTGTCCATGGGCGTCTATATCGGCGCCTCCACCAAGATCGTGGACCGGACCACCGGCGAGGTGATGTACGGCCGCGTGCCGCCCTACTCGGTGGTCGTCTCGGGCACAATGCCCGGCAAGGCGCTGCCGGACGGCACGCCCGGCCCGGGCCTCTACTGCGCGGTGATCGTCAAGCGCGTCGATGCCGGCACCCGGTCGAAGACCGCCATCAACGAGCTGCTCCGCACCTGATGTCCTGACATTCGAAGGCGGTCCGATGGAGACGCAGGCGCTGAACCTCTCGGTGGCGGGCCGTCCGGTGCCGACCCCCTGCGACAGGATCGGCGACGGTCCGGAGGCGCTCCTGCTCCCGGCCCTGTCGACGATCTCGGCACGCGCCGAGATGCGGGACCTCGCCCGCGCGCTGGCGACCGACTACCGCTGCCTCGTCCCCGACTGGCCGGGCTTCGGCGCCCGGCCGCGGGCGCGGGTGCCGCTGGCCCCGGACACGTTCCACGCCTTCCTGGACGCGCTCCTCGCCGCAGCCCCCGGCCCCTATGCCCTCGGGGTCGCGGCCGGGCACGCCGCCGGCTACCTGGTCGCGGCCGCCCGGCGCCATCCGCACGCCTTCGCGCGGCTGGTCCTGATGGCGCCGACTTGGCGGGGGCCGCTGCCCACCGCGATGCCGGGGCGGGTGCACTGGTTCCCGCGCATCCGCCGGGCCGTGGAGGCCCCGGTCCTCGGCGAGGCGCTCTACCGGGTCAACATCAGCCCGCCGATCATCGGCCGGATGATGCGCGCCCATGTCTACGCGGACCCGGCCCGCGTCACGCCGGCGGTGATCCGCGACAAGCACGCGATCACCCGGCAGCGGAACGGCCGCTTCGGCACCGCCGCCTTCGTCACCGGCGGCCTCGACCCGGTCGGCAGCCGTGCCGCGTTCCTGGCGCTGTTCGGCGACGGCCTGCCGCCGACCCTGGTGCTGCGCCCCGACGGGGCGCCGCGGCGCTCGGGGGCCGAGATGGATGCCCTGATCGCCGAGGGTCGCGTGACCGGCGCCGCGATTCCCGGCGCCCTCAGCCCGCACGAGGAATATCCCGGCGCGGTCGCAGCCGCGATCCTGGGCGCCTGAGCCAGACGATCGCGGGGGCCGGCCGGGTGTCCGTGACAGGCGGCCGGGATCGGCACCGCCACCCTGGACAGACCCATCGACCTGTGCAGGGACTGGATGCGCCGGCCGAACCGTTCCTCCGGCAGCGGGCGCGGCCCGCAGATTCCATCCGATAGAGCCCCGGATCCGATGCTGCGCACCCCGTCCCTGGCCCCCCTCGCCCCGGCAGCCCTCGCCCTCCTCCTGGCCTTCGCCGTCCGGGCCGAGGAAGCGCCCCACCCGGCCGCCGCGCCCGCCGCCCCGTCTCTCGGGTCCGACACCCTCAAGCCCGGCAAGCCGGCCGTGAAGCCCTATCTGCCGGATGCGGCGCTCCCCGACGCGGTCCAGCTCCTGCCGTCGCCGCCGGCCCACGACGCACCCCTCGACAAGGCCGACCGGGCGGCCTTCAACATCACCCGGACCCTCAAGGGCAGCCCCCGCTGGGACCTCGCCGCCAACGACGTGGCCGAGGGCGCCGCCGCGGTGCTGGAGAACTTCGCCTGCGTGCTCGGCACCCGCATCGATCAGGCGCGGGTGCCGGCGGTGATCAACCTCCTCGAGCGCACCCGCCTCGACCTCGCCCGGGCGACGCGGGCGCCCAAGGTGCATTACCGCCGCCTGCGTCCGTTCGTGGGCAACGAGGCGCCGATCTGCGTGCAGCGCAGTCAGGCCCTGGCCGACAGCTTCAGCTACCCCTCGGGTCACGCCACCCAGGGTTGGGCCTACGCGCTGATCCTGGCGGCGCTCGTGCCCGAGAAGGCGACGCCCATTCTGGTCCGGGGCCGGGCCTATGGCGAGAGCCGGATCGTCTGCGGCGTGCACTGGCTCAGCGACGTGGCGGCGGGACGCCTGACCGGCACCGCGGTCTTCGCCGCCCTGATGGGGGATGCGACCTTCCGGGCCGATCTGGAGAAGGCCCGGGCCGAACTCCGCGGTGCCCTCGCGGGCTCCGGGACGTCCCCCGATCAGGCCGTCTGCACCCGGGAAGCGGAGGCCCTGCGGGAGCCGCCGCTCGAGTTCTAGCCTCGAACCGTTCCAGATTTGAAGCCTTCTAAGTGTGTGATTTCTAACACGTTTTCGGCTTGATCAAGACCCCGTGAACGGTGGTACGGCAACCCCAGCGCCGCGTCAGGGCGCGTTTCGGGGTTTCCGAATGTCATACCGTATCGCCCAGTCCGGCCTGCTTCTCGCCACCACGGCCCTGACCACCGTCATCGTCCCCCAAGCCGCGGCGGCGCAGGGCGCCGCCGTGCAGCTCAACGAGATTTCCGTGGAGGCCGCCCGGCCGGCCGTCGCGGCTCCGACGGGTCTCGGCAGCGGCGGCGGCAATGTCAGCGGCGGTGATGGGGGCAGCGCGGCGACCAGCGGCGGCGGCGGCGGACCGTCCGGCATCACCGGCTACGTGGCGCGGGTGAGCCCGGCCGCCACCAAGACCAACACGCCCCTGATCGAGACCCCGCAATCGGTCTCCGTGGTCACCCGCGAGCAGCTCAACGACCGCAACGTGCAGAGCCTCAACGAGGCCGTGGCCTACACGCCCGGCGTGTCGAGCAACGTGTTCGGCTTCGATCCGCGGGCCGACGCGTTCTACATCCGCGGCTTCGCGGAGACCTATGACGGCGTGTTCCGCGACGGCCTGCGCCAGACCGGCGTCGGCTTCGCGGTTCCCCGGATCGAACCTTACGGAACGGAGGCCCTGACGATCCTGCGTGGGCCGGCCTCCGGCCTCTACGGCCTGGGCTCGCCCGGCGGCATCGTCGACGTGACCAGCAAGCGGCCCGTTTTCGCTCAGTTCGGCGAGGTCTGGTTCCAGGGCGGCAACTTCGACCGCTTCCAGGGCAATTTCGATGTCGGCGGCCCGGTGGAGGGATCGGACGGCACGATGGCCTACCGGCTGACCGGCGTCGCCCGGCAATCCAATACGTTCCTGCCCGGCCCCGGTGTCCGGGACGACCGTTTCACGATCGCGCCCGCCTTCACGTGGCGCCCCACCGCCGACACGACCTTCACGCTGCTGACCGAGTTCCAGGAATCGAACGTCCCGGGCAATGCGAGCTTCTACAACTTCCCGGGTTTTCGCGTGTCGCGGATCTACTCGGGTGACGGTGCGCTCAACACCTATCGGACGGATCAGCACCGGATCGGTTACGCTTTCGAGCACCGGTTCTCGCCGGACCTCATCCTGCGGCAGAACTTCCGCTATTCCGGCGTCGACGCCAATTTCTCGTACACGCAGGTCGACGCGGTGACGGGCCTCAGCGCGCAGCGGTCCACCGGGCTGTTCAAGCAGTCACTGGCCTCCTTCGCGGTCGACACGCAGCTCGAGGGCCACCTCCGCACCGGCCCGGTCGCCCACACGCTGCTGGCCGGCATCGATTACTACCACTACGACTTTTCGAGCGTGGCCGGTTTCGGCGTGGCGCCCGACCTCAACCTGCTCACCCTGAACTACGGCCGCCAGCCGATCGCGCGCCCCGCCGTCGATCGCTCGTCGCGGCAGGCGCAGGACCAGGTCGGGGTCTATTTCCAGGAACAGGCAAAGGTGGGGAAATTCGTCCTGACGCTGACCGGGCGCCAGGACTGGGTCGCCTCCGACACGGCCAGCATGACGCGGGGCGTGGTCGCCGGTCCGCAGAGCCAGAACGACAGCGCCTTCACGTATCGGGCCGGCCTGAACTATGAACTCGCGCCCGGCCTCGTACCCTACGCGAGCTACGCGACGACCTTCACCCCGCAGGTCGGTGTCAACACTGTCACTGGCCGCCCCTACAGGCCCGCCACCGGCGATCAGATCGAGGCGGGCGTGAAGTACCTGATCCCAGGCACGAACATCAGTGCCGGCATTGCGGGCTTCGACATCACTCAGACGAGCATCCTGCGCCAGGATCCCACGAATTTTGCCAACCAAGTAGCGACCGGCGAGGTCAATTCGCGCGGCTTCGAGATGGAAGCGACGGCAAACTTCGCGCCCGGGACCAACCTGACGCTCGCTTACACCCATCTCGACTTCCGCTTCGTCAAGCAGACCTCGGCCGTCACCGGGGCGGCAATCGACGGGAACCAGCTCTCGGGTATCCCGGGTGACACCTTCGCGTCGTTCCTGACCTACCTGTTCCCGCCCTCCTCCGCGTTGCGGGGTCTGACGATCGGCGGCGGCATCCGCTTCAATGCCAACAGCTTCGCCGATGACGAGAACACGGTGCGCAATCCGACCGTGACTCTGTTCGACGCCTTGGTCGCCTACGATTTCGCGGCGCTCGACCCGAAGTACAAGGGTTTCCGAGCCCAGATCAACGCGTTCAACATCTTCGATCGCGACTACACGAATTGCCAGGCCGGCTTCTGCTACCGCGGCGCCCCCGCCACTTTGATCGGCAGCCTGATCTACCGCTGGTAGTCCCAACCGGGGCGGGTGCGGGCATGGCAGGCCCCCGTCCCCGGCATTGGAGATCGGTACGGAAACCGTCCTAAGGCCGGAGCATCGTCCTCCGATCCGGACCCGCCATGCTCTCGACCCTTCTGGTCGTGCTGCCGATCTTCGCCCTGATCTTCGCCGGCTGGCTGGCCCGGCGGATCGGCGTGCTCGGCTCCGCCGCCACCACCGAACTCAACCGGTTCGTGGTCTTCCTGGCCCTGCCGGCCCTCCTGTTCGACGTGACCGCCCACGCCCAGTGGAGCGCCATCTGGAAGCCCGGCTTCATCGGGGCCTTCGGCCTCAGCAGCCTCGCGGTCTTCGCCCTCACCGTGCTGATCCGGCGCGGGGGAGGGCGGCCGCTGGCCGACGCGGCCGTGGACGGCCTCAACGCCGGCTACGCCAATACCGGGTTCATGGGGTTTCCCCTGGCGCTCGTCGCCTTCGGACCGGAGGCCCTGGCCCCCACCACGGTGGCGGCAATCCTCACGGTCTGCGGTGTGTTCGCGGTGGCGATCGTACTGATCGAAACCGCATTGCGGCGCGAAGCGGTCCCGTCGGGCGGGAGCGGTCCCTGCCGCCCCGTCTGGCAGGCGGTCGGCGGCTCGTTGTTGCGCAACCCGCTCCTCGTGGCACCGGCCCTGGGCGCCCTGGTGCCGAGCATGGGCCTCACCGAGCCGGACGCCGTGGAGACGTTCCTGAAGCTCCTGGGCGGGGCCGCGGCGCCCTGCGCCCTCGTGGCCCTGGGCCTGTTCCTGGCCCAGAGCCGCCGTCCCCAGGGCCGCCAGGGGTGGGAGACAGGCCTTCTCGTCGGCCTGAAGCTCGCCCTTCACCCGCTGCTCGCCTTTGGGCTCGGCCGCTTCGTGTTCGACCTGCCCCCCCTCCTCCTGCACACCGCTGTGCTGATGGCCGCGCTGCCGACCGGCACCGGGCCGTTCATGCTGGCAGAGTTCTACCGGCGCGAGGCAGACCTGACCGCCACCGTTGTGCTGGTCTCGACGGTTCTGGCGGTCGTCACGGTCTCGGCCTACCTGGCGGCCATCGCCTAGGATTTTCGCACGCTTCGTGGGTCCGCGGTCCTGGCGGAGGGCCACATTCCGAAACCCGGCGACCACGCTCTCGCCGCAGACGAACCGTAGCAGAGGAATCGTAACACATGGATCCTAGCGTCGTGGCGCGGCACGCCGTGTCCGCGCTAGAACGATCCGGCAAGCGGGGGCGGAACGACGGCTGATGGTGGGTTCGGGAGTTTCGATCGCGGGGCGGATGATCCGCCTCGCCTGTGCGACCGGCTTGGCGCTCAGCCTCTCGGCCTGCTTCCGGCCGCTCTACGGGCCGACGGCTTCGGGTGAGACGGTCCAGGCGCTGCTCGCCTCCGTCCAGGTCGACGAGGTGGCGATGGCCCAGGGCCAGGAGCGCCTCGGCCATTACCTGCGCAGCGAGCTGGTCTTCGACCTCGACGGCTCGGGACAGCCGGCGACCAAGCGCTACCGGCTGAAGCTGTCGGGCTCCGAGATCGTGCAGACCCCGATCGTCTCCTCGACCACGGGCCGCGCCGAGGCCGGCACCCTGGTGGCCAACATCAAGTACAGCCTCGAGGACATGAGCGGCGCCAAGATCTACACCGAGGGCGTCGCCACCTCGACCGCGACCTACGACCGCTCGGTCCAGCGCTTCGCCAGCCAGCGGGCGGCGCG
Organism: Methylobacterium sp. P5_C11; assembly: GCF_054049775.1. NCBI lineage: Bacteria > Pseudomonadati > Pseudomonadota > Alphaproteobacteria > Hyphomicrobiales > Methylobacteriaceae > Methylobacterium > Methylobacterium sp. P5_C11. Next base: position 21,979 of record NZ_JBFULS010000052.1, read on the forward strand.
GGATGCCGAGATCCGTCTGGCGAGCGTGCTCTCCGATCAGATCAAGAGCCGCCTCGCCGCCGTCCTGTCGACGAAGCCGTAGCCCGGCGTGACCGCGGTCAAGGCCGGCGAGATCGAGGGGCTGATCCGGCGCGGACCCGATCCGCGCATCCCCGTGATCCTCGTCTACGGACCGGATACCGGTCTGGTGACCGAGCGCGCCCGCAAGCTCGCCGAGGATTTCGTCCCCGACCCGGCGGATCCCTTCGCCCTGGTGCGGATCGACGGCGACGCCCTGGCGGCCGATCCGGGCCGGCTCTGCGACGAGGCCGGGACGATGGGCCTGTTCGGCGGCCGCCGGTCGATCTGGGTCCGTCCGGGCACGCGCAACTACGCCCCCGCCGTCGAGGCCGTGCTGGGCGCGACGGTGGCGGATGCCCGCATCGTCGTGGAGGGCGGCGACCTCGCCAAGAACAACCCGCTGCGCACCCTGTGCGAGCGCTCGCCCCGGGCGCTGGCGATCCCCTGCTACGCCGATGACGAGCGGACGCTCTCGGATCTGATCGAGCGCACCCTCCAGGACCGCGGCCTGCGCATCGACCGCGCCGCCCGGGAGGTCCTGGCCCGCAGCCTCGGCGGCGACCGCCGGGCGAGCCTCATGGAGATCGAGAAGCTCGCTCTCTACGCCGCGGGGGAGGGCGGCGGGGACAAGACCGTGACCCTCGACCATGTCGAGGCCGTCACCAGCGACGTCGCGGCGAGCGTGCTCAGCACCCTGATCGACGCCGCCTTCGACGGCCGCCGCGACGCGGTGGAGCGCGACTACCGGCGCTTCCGCCACGAGGGCCTCGACCCGGGCGTGGTGCTGGGGTCGGCGCTGCGGCACGCCCTGACGCTGCTCACCACCCGCCTCGACAATCCCGACAAGACCCCCGCCATGATGGTGGCGACGTGGCGCGGGCTGCATTTCAAGCGCAAGGCCAGCCTTGAGGGCCAGCTCGGCGCCTGGCCGCCCGGCACGCTCCGACAGGCCGTGGCGGCCCTGCAGGAGGCGGTTCTCGCCTGCCGGCGGGCCGAACCCGATCTGGCCCACGCCCTGGCCTCCGCGGCCCTGCTGCGGGTCGCGGAGGCCGGCGCGCGGCGGCGACGATAGCGCCCCGTTTCAGGCGCCGTCAGCGCCCCCGGACTGGCGGCGCGCGAGCCACGGCCCCCCAGAACAGGCTGGAGAAGAAGCGGGTCGGAGGCCCGAAGCCGACCGCGTCCAGCAGGGTTGCGACGGCCGCCATCAACAGGGCTGGCTCGCATATGCATCTTGGTTTCCGGCGAGCATCAGGGGCTCACCCGGCTTCAGGCGCACGGCGATGGATTGCAGCGATCGCCCGCTGGTCCGCTTCGCCCGGCAGATGCTGCAGCACGCCGATCAGGGCCGCAGCGTCGTAGGCTACGTCACGGGGGAGGGCATCCACCGTCCCACGGACGATCTCGGTTCGGTCGCGGAGTCCGTCCTGCGCCAGCCGCGCGACCGAGCGATCCATCATGGCGTCGGACGGATCGACCGCTGTGAAGTGCAGCCTGGCTCGAGGGCCGCCGCGGTCAGGATCTCGGTGCCGCTGCCGCCCGCGCCGACGATCAGCAGCCGCGCCGCCGTGCCGCGGCCCAGGACGGCGACCCCCGTGCACTACTCTGCCCGGACCAGCCAAGATCGCGCGGACGGCGTTGCGCCGGCCTTCGGAACAGCACGCCGACCGTGCGCGGCGCCAGCCTGGACTTAATCAGCCATTCGAGACTTGGAAGCGGTCGAGCAGGGCCTGCAGCTCGTCCTTCGTCTCGTAGCGGATGCGGATCTCACCCGAATCGGCGTCCTTGGGCTTGTAGGAGACCGGGACGCCGAGCGCCCGGTGCATCCGCAGCTCCAGGTCGCGCACCGGGGCAGGCCGCTCGGCGGACAGGCGTGGACGGCCGGGGCGGGGCGCTTCCGTGGGTGCGGCCTCCGCGGAGGCGATGGCCTCGACATCCCGGACCGACAGGCCCTCGGCCACGACGCGGCGCGCCAGCGCCTCGGGATCGCGCACGGCCAGCAGCGCCCGGGCATGGCCAGCGGTCAGCTCGCCGGCGGAGACCCGCTCCTGCACGGAGAGCGGCAGGTTGAGCAGCCGGAGCGTGTTGGCCAGGTGGCTGCGGCTCTTGCCGAGGATTTCGGCCAGCTCCTTCTGCGTGTACGAGAAATCCTTCATCAGGCGCTCGTAGCCGGACGCCTCCTCGATGGCGTTGAGGTCGGTGCGCTGGACGTTCTCCAGGATCGCGAATTCCAGGGAACCCCGGTCGTCGATCTCGACCACCACCACCGGCACCTCGTCGAGGCCGGCGCGCTGGGCCGCACGCCAGCGCCGCTCGCCGGCCACGATCTCGAAGGTGCCGGGCACGTCGCTGATCGGCCGCACGACGATTGGCTGGATGATGCCCCGCTGGCCGATGGAAACCGCGAGTTCCGACAGCTCCGTCTCGGCGAAACTCCGGCGCGGGTTGCGCGGGTTGGCACGCAGGAACTCGATCTGAACCCTGCGCTGCTCCTCGGCCTTGGCCGAGCCACGGCCCGCCTCGTTGAAGTCACCGATCAGCGCCGCGAGCCCGCGCCCCAGTCGAGGCTTCGCCCCCTCCTCCGCCATGATCGCCACCCGTGTCACGCTCCACATCCCCCCTCTTCGAACCGGAGGGGGCTCAAATCAATCAGGCCGCGGCCGGAACCCGGCCCTCGCGCTGGATCACCTCCGAGGCGAGGCGCAGGTAGGCTTGGCTGCCGGCGCATTTCAGGTCGTACAGCAGCGCCGGCTTGCCGTGCGAGGGCGCCTCGGAGATGCGGACGTTGCGGGGGATCACGGTCTCGTAGACCTTGTCGCCCATGAACCCGCGCACATCCGCCACGACCTGGGCCGAGAGGTTGTTGCGCGGGTCGAACATCGTCAGCACGATGCCCTGGATCGTGAGCTTCGGGTTCAGGGCGCCGCGGACCTGCTCGACGGTGCGCAGCAGCTGGCTGAGACCCTCCAGGGCGAAGAACTCGCATTGCAGCGGCACCAGCACCGCGTCGGCGGCCGCCAGCGCGTTGATGGTCAGCAGGTTGAGCGAGGGCGGGCAGTCGATCAGCACGTAGCTGATCCGGCTCAGGCTCGGCGCCTGGGTCAGGCTCTTCAGGACGCTGCGCAGCCGGTGCGCCCGGTCGGGCAGGGTGGCGAGTTCCAGCTCGAGACCGAGGAGATCCATGGTCGAGGGCGCCAGGGACAGCCGCGGCACCGCGGTGGGAACGACCGCCTGCGCCAGGGAGGCCTCGCCGGCCATGACCTCGTAGGTCGAGACCTTGCGCTTGGCGCGATCGATGCCCAGACCCGTGGAGGCGTTGCCCTGCGGATCGAGATCGATCACCAGCACGTCCTCGCCGATCGCCGCCAGGGCGGTGCCGAGATTGATCGCCGTGGTGGTCTTGCCGACGCCGCCCTTCTGGTTGGCGAGCGCCAGAACGCGCAGAGGGCGGCGCATGGATGAATCCATGGACCGGTCGGCGGGATCGCCGAGGATCGCTTCGCTCATCGGTGGCTCGGGGCGGCGAGGGCAGTGACGCGCACGATCCGGGCATCGGAATCGGTCCGGCTCGGCACGAGGTCGTTAACGACTGTCCACTGCGCGCTGGCCTGGGTCAATTCGGCTTGTACGTCCCGGCCCTTCGGAAACAGCCCGGTGGTGCCCGTTTTCAACAGAGGCTCGGTCCAGGCGAGGAGCTGCACCATCGGCGCGAGGGCGCGGGCGCAGACCACGTCGGTCCCGGCGTAGTCGCCGATCACCGCCTCGATCCGGGCGTTGCGCACCCGGGCCGGCGCTCCCGTGAGCCGGGCGGTCTCGATGAGGAACGCGCATTTGCGCGCGTTGCTCTCCACGAGGTCCACGCGGATGCCGCGCTCCTGGCCGGCGATGGCGAGGATCAGGCCCGGGATGCCCGCCCCGGAGCCGAGATCCAGCCATGTGCGGGCCTCCGGTGCCAGATCGAGGAGTTGCAGCGCGTCCTCGATGTGGCGGCTCCAGACTTCCGCCAGCGTCGCCGGGCCGACGAGGTTCTTGATCGGTTGCCAGCGCCGCAACTGCGCCACGTAGAGATCGAGCCGCTCGGCTGTTTCACGTGAAACACGGGAGGCCGCGAGGATGCGGGCGCGGTCCGGTTCGATCATGCCGAGAGCTGATCCACCACGGCCGGTAGCGAGCGCGCACCGCGCCGCGCATGGGCTGCCAGGAGCGTGAGGGCCGCCGGCGTCACGCCCTCGATGCGTGCCGCCTGTCCCAGGGTTCCGGGCCGTACGGTCTCGAGCTTCACCCGCATCTCGTTGGAGAGTCCCGAAATGGCCGCGTAATCCAGGCCCGGAGGCAGGCGGACCGCCTCGTCCCGACGGAAGGCCGCGATGTCGGCGTCCTGACGGTCGAGATAGACCGCGTAGGTGGCGTCGGTCTTCATCCGGTCGGCGATCCGCGGGGCGACCTCGGCGAGGTCAGGCCAGACCGCCGCCAGGTCGGCCCAGGCGATCTCCGGATAGGCGAGCAGCTGGAAGCCCGAACGGCGGATGCCGTCGCGGTTCAGGGTGATGCCGTGGATCGCTGCCTGGCTCGGCGTCAGACTCACGGAGTCGAGGCGGGCGCGGGTCGCGTCGAGGGCGGCCCGCCCGGCCGCGAAATGGGCGGCCCGACGTCCCCCGACACAGCCCAGCGCGATCCCCCGCGGCGTCAGGCGGGCGTCGGCGTTGTCGACCCGCAGGGATAGCCGGTATTCCGAGCGCGAGGTGAACATCCGGTAGGGCTCGCTGACCCCCTGGGTCACGAGGTCGTCGATCATCACGCCGAGATACGACTCCGCCCGGTCGAAGCCTGCGATCTCGAGGCCGCCCGCGTGACGGGCGGCATTGAGCCCGGCCACCAGCCCCTGGCCGGCCGCCTCCTCGTAGCCCGTGGTGCCATTGATCTGGCCGGCCAGGAACAGGCCCGGCAGGCGCTTCACCTGCAGGCCGACATCGAGTTCCCGGGGATCGACGTAATCGTACTCGATGGCGTAGCCGGGACGGAGGATCGCGGCCCGCTCCAGCCCCGGGATCAGGCGGACCAGGTCGCGCTGCACCTCTTCCGGCAGTGCCGTGGAGATGCCGTTCGGGTAGACCGTCGGATCGTCGAGTCCTTCGGGCTCCAGGAAGATCTGGTGGCCCTCCCGGTCGCCGAAGCGCACGACCTTGTCCTCGATCGACGGGCAGTAGCGCGGCCCCCGGCTGGCGATCCCGCCGGAATACATCGGCGAGCGGTGCAGGTTGGCGCGGATCAGGTCGTGGACGGCCCGGCTCGTCCGAGTGATGCCGCAGCGGATCTGCGGCGTGGTGATCCGCTCGGTCAGGGTGGAGAACGGCACCGGCTCGGCGTCGGCCTCCTGCATCTCCAGGCCGGACCAGTCGATGGTTCGCCCGTCGAGGCGCGGGGGCGTGCCGGTCTTCAGGCGTCCGAGGCGCAGGCCGAGGCGGTCGAGGGTCCGGGCCAGCCCGATCGCCGGCGCTTCGCCGACGCGACCCGCCGGGATCTGCCGCTCGCCGATGTGAATCAGCCCGCGCAGGAAGGTTCCGGTGGTGAACACCACCGCGGCGCAGGCGAGGGTGTGGCCATCCGCCAGGACCACGCCGTGGAGGCGGCCCTCYGGATCGAAAGCCAGATCCTCGCAGGCGCCCGCGACCACCGTCAGCCCCTCGGTCTCGGCCACCGCGGCCTGCATGGCGGCCGCGTAGAGCTTGCGGTCGGCCTGGGTCCGGGGGCCGCGCACCGCCGGACCCTTGCGGCGGTTAAGCAGGCGGAACTGGATCCCGGCCGCGTCCGCCACCCGGCCCATCAGGCCGTCGAGGGCATCGACCTCGCGCACGAGATGGCCCTTGCCGAGCCCGCCGATCGCGGGATTGCACGACATGGCCCCGATCGTCCCCGGATCGTGCGTGACCAGAACCGTGCGCGCGCCGCAGCGGGCAGCGGCGGCGGCGGCCTCGACGCCGGCATGGCCGCCGCCCACGACCGCGACGTCGAACCGGGCGGAGGAGGGGGTAAGCATCGGGGGACGCGCAGCCTCTGGCGGGATCTCACGCGGGCGAAGGGCGCCACGCACCCGGCCTGCCGGCGGTGCACGGCGCCGGAGACCGCGGTTCTGCGGACGGTCTAAGCGGGTCCGGGCAGGACGGTCAACGCGCGCTGTCCGCCTTCCGGCAGCCCCGACATTCCCGACGTGGCGATGCCGAACGGCACAGCCCACATGAATACAGTATTATTAGCGATATTTACGCCGAGTTATATTGTTCACTCAAGTTGAATTCTTGAAGGATGACGGAAGACTTGGCAAGCCTCACTTGTCAGTCGCGCCGGACCGTGCAAATCTTGCGCCGTGACGGAATCCTGAACGGACAACGCCGTCCGGCAGGCCCACGAGAGGGCGTGTTTCGCCGCGTCGCCGAGCGACGCGCGATGAGGAGAGATCGCAATGTCGTCGCTGACGATCGGCCTCGGTGCCGTCTGCTGCGCGGCCGGGGCCGCGGCCCATTTTCTCGACAGCACCCATCGCAAGGAAGGCCTGTTCGGCCTAGCGGGCTTCGCCCTGCTGCTGACCGGGATGTTCCTGACCCGCTCCTAGGGCATCGATCCAGACGCAAGTGTCCGCGACGCTTGGAAACGTGGATGCTGCGACAAGGACCGCGGGCTCAGGCGTCGGATCGCCGTGACGGCGTCTGAGCCCGCGCGGGCGGCCGCGGAATGGGTCTCAGCCGGTCATGGCCGTGGCCGTGTAGCCGGCCTTGGTGAGGGCGTCCGCGATGGTGAGCGCCTGCACGTCGGTGCGGATGGCGACCCGTGCAGCCGCCCGGTCGACGGCGACATGGGCCCCGGGATCGATCCGCTTCACCAAGCCGGTCACCGCGGCGGCGCAGCCGTCGCAGGTCATGCCCTCGACCCGTATCAGCAGGTCGGCCCGCGTCTCGTCCATCCGGGCCTCTTCCAACCGTGTACCCCGAATGTCGGGAGGCGGAGCCGGCCGCGCAAGCCGTGCGCCCGACTCAGAACAGCGCCGGCATGCGGAAGGCGTAATCGATGCGCAGGCCGAACTGATACTGATTGGGGTTGCCGAACGGGCGGCGCACCAGGGGGCTGTCGCCGGAGGCGCCCAGGATCCGGGTGTAGCCGGCAAAGGCCGTGTAGGACCAAGTCTCGCTCTGCGTGTAGGTCACGCCGCCGAGCACTCCCGCCGAGTAGAAGCTGCGCGGATCGTAGGGGGTGACCCGCCCGTTCAGGGCCGCCTCGATCGGGGAGACGCCGAAATATTTCCGGGCGTAGCTGGCATCGCCGAAGTTGAAGCGCGGCCCGATGGAGAACAGGAACTTCTCCGCCGGGATCAGGTAGTCGGCCGCCAGCGAGCCGACCGTGCCGTGATGGCCGTAGATGCCCTGGCGGACTTCGACGCGGGTCCGGATGAAGGAGACCGGATAGAACTCCGCGAACACGCCGGGCTCCACCGCGAAGCGTGCATCGCGGAAGCCGAACAGGTGGCGCCGGTCGTCCCCGTAATAGCGCCCGGGCACGAAGCGCGCGGTCGGCCCGATCCGGAAGGTGCCGGTGTCGAACAGGGACAGGCTGAAGCCGTCGTCCGGTGTCGAGAACCGGCGCGGCTCGCCCACCCGGCGGATGTCGATCGAGGGATAGCCGACGGCGGTGTAGTCGCTGGCGCCCGGATAGCGCGGCACGGCCTGGATCGAGCCGCTCACGGTGACGATCCAGGTATTGGGATCGATCAGCGCGAAGGTCGGCGTGGTCCGCGGAAGATCGGCGCCGAGATCCGCGGCCCGCGTCGGCGTCGTGCCGAAGGCTGCGAGGAGCGCGCCGGCGCCGAGAACGGCGCGGAAGCGTGGGTTACGCTGGGGAACGGAGGTCATGGCAACGCTTTATGGCCCCTTTTCATCCGCTCCGCATTCGCAAGCCGCACAACCCTCCCCGGAGCGCCCCGCAATCGGACGCGACGTGATGATTCCGCAACGTTCCAGCGGGCGCCGGCGTCACACCGCACGGAATTAACAGCCTGTGGCGCGCCATCGCCGTCCCTGAGCCTTGCCGGGCCGGGTGCGCGCGGCCAATGATCCTGCGATTCGGTTCGCGCCCGGCGGGGTTCGCCCGGGATGTCCCCCGGCGACCGGCGCGCGTTCCCGGCAGGTGTTCAGACGATGGTCCCGGTCCTCGGCCGGTACGCGGGGCTGTTGACGGTCGGCCTTCTCGGGCTCGTCGTGTTCGGGCCGCTCGCGGTGTTCCTGCCGCTTTGGAGTGCCCTGGCGCTCGGCGTCGTGGCCGCTGTGGCCGGCGGTCTCGCCCTCACCCGGATCGCCGCCTTGAAGGCGCGCTGCGAGAAGCTGTCGGGCGAGGTCGATCTGCTGTCCCGGCGCCTGCTCAAGGTCGAGACGACGGCCGCCGCCGCGCAGCCGCGCCCCGAATCCGCCGAAGCGACGCTGTGGGCACAGATCGAGGAGCTCACCGTCGAGTTCGGGCTTCTCAGCGGCATCGTCCGCGACCTCACCACGGTGGTGAGCACGCAGGACGCCGCGATCGCGGGCCTCGAGGCCCGGCCCGAGATCCAGGCGGCCCAAGCGCCACGGATCCAGGCCGGGCCGGCGCCCGCCGCGGAACCGATTGCCGCGGCGTCACCGCTCCGCCCCCAGGGGCCGCCCACCATCGCCGAGCAGGTTCCGCCCGCGGCCCCGCCGGACGCGACGGACCGGCGCGCCGCTCCGGTTGCGCCGGCCGGGCCGGCACGGCCCATCCCCCCGCGACCGATCCCGCCGCGGCCGGTGGCGGCCGTCCAGGACGAGGCCGAGATCATCCGGGCCTTCGAAGGGGACGGCCTGGAGATCCACCTCCAGCCGGTCGTCACCCTGCCCCAGCGCAAGGTCGTGGCCTACGAGGCGCTGGCCCGGCTGCGCATCGGCGGCCCCGGCGCTCCGCCGGCCGAGCCCGACGCCTTCCTGCCGGTTCTGGAGCGCTACGGCCGCACCACCGAACTCGACCGTCGCATGCTCCAGCGTGCCACCATCGTGGCCCGCCACCTCGCCCGGCGCGGCAGCGAGACCCTGCTGACCTACGGCCTGTCGCCGCTGTCGCTGTTCGAGCCCGGACTCCTGCGCGAGCTGGCGCGCACCGCCGCCGACGACCCGGCCCTGGCGGGGTTGACCCTCGCCCTGCCGCAGGAGAGCTGGCGCCGTCTCGATGCGGGCCAGCGCGGCCTGCTCGCGCCCCTGCAGGGGCGGATCGGGTTCAGCCTCGACCGCCCCGATGACCTGCGCTTCGACGCGGCCGAACTCGCCGCCCTCGGAATCGGTCAGGTCAAGGTCCCGGCCGAGATGCTGCTGCGGCCGGGCTTGGCCCGAGGCAACCTGTCGGACATCGCCGTCGAGGATACCGCACCGGCCCTGGCCCGGGCTGGAATCCGCCTCGTCGCCACGGGCGTCGCCGACGAGGCCGACGTTCCGGACCTGATCGACCTCGACGTCCCGTTCGCGCAGGGAACGGCCTTCGCGGCGCCGCGGCCGGTGCGCGCGGAGGTCCTGGCGGCTTCGCCCCCCGAAGGTCCCACGCCGCCCGAGCCGGAACCCGAGCGGCGCCCGTTCCGGTCGGTCCTGCGCAGGGCGGTGTGAGGACCGCGCGGCCGACCGGGCGACGCGCCCGGCCACGCGCCTCACCACGCGATCTGCAGGCGCGCCACGACCGTGTCGACCGTGAACGGGGCGGCGCCGAGGCGCTCGGACTGGGCGTCCCCCGGTCGCACCCGCCCGTGGATGACGTTCCCGGTCAGCCTGAGATTCGGTTCGGGATACCAGCTCAGGCCGAGGGTCACGTCCTGCTCGGCGCCCCCGCGGAAACCGCGGGCGTTCAGATCGATGGCGCTGTAGCGCGCGGCCAGTTCGAACACGCCGATCCCGCCCCGCGTGACCCGCTGCGCCTCCGGGACCGTCACCCCCTTGAAGGTCGCGTAGGTGGTGCCGCCCTGAGGCGTCAGCGCGTAGGCGCGGCCCGCGCCGTTCAGCACCATCGCCGCCTCGACGTAGCCGCCCTGGAAGTCGAGACTGGCGGTGGGCTGGCCGGGGTCGCCGAACGGCTGCAGCGCGGCACGGATGTACTCCGCCTGCATCAGGAACGGGCCGCGGCGATAGGCCAGCTCGACGCCGAGCCGCGACACGCTGGCCGCATCCGGGAGATCGCCGGTATCCACCAGAGGACGCTCGAACAGGGACGCCCCCGCCGGGCTCGAGAAGCTGAAGGCGCCGTCGGACCGCGACCGGCTGCGGGCGACCCCGGCGAGCCCGAGATGCAGGGTCTCGTCCGCGGTCATGATCGGCGCGACGGTGGCGCGGGCCGCCACCGCGACGCCGTCCCCGTCGATGCCGCTGCTGGCGGCGTTGCCGAACACGCCGGCCACCGCGGTCCAGGCCTGCCCGTGATGCCCGGCCGCGAAACCGAAGCGGCGCTCCGGCACGAGGGCATTGGCCACCGAGCGCTCGACGAACAGGGTGTCGTTGTTGCTCTGCAGCCATTCCAGGCTGAACGGCTCCTTCATGTTGCCGAGCGTCAGGATCGTGCCCGGCACCCCCTTCCAGGCGACGAACGCGTCGTTGATCGGCAGCATCGGGTCGGCGAAATCGTACTGGAAGGCGATCACCCAGTCCCGGCCGATGGTGAGCGTCGGTTCGATCCAGGCCCGGCGCACCGCGACGGTGTCGGGGAAGGCCTCGGGCAGGCCCGGCCGGCTGAAACCGGCCGCGCCGCCGTCGAGGTGCAGCCGGCCGCCGATCTGGAGCGCCACGTCGGGCTCCGGGACGGTGAGGGTGAGCCCCTTGGCATCGACGCGCAGGCGCTCGCCGGAGGGGCCGGCCAAGGGGCCGGCCATGCCCTCGAACGCGTCCTCCCCGGCCGCGGCGGGCGCCGCCAGGGCGAGGGACACGGCCAGGAAGGCCGGAGCGGGGCGCGTCGCGATCACTGCGTCAGCAGAGAGCAGATCGGCCCGGCGGCGCCAATCATCCTGGCACCGAAATCTGAGAACCGCGGGAGCCGTGACTCGCCGGCCACGGACGCCGGCGATCACGGTGAAATCCTGTCCCGCGCCCACGACGATCCAGGACCAGCCCGCGCGCCCTGGCCGGATGCCGTCCTGCAGGCCGAGAACCGCGCCGCGGGGACGGGTGGCAGCGCTGCGGTCTCCTACACGGCGAGATTGTCGATCAGCCGGGTCCGGCCGAGATACGCGGCGGCGATCACGCGAGCCGGTCCGTCCACCCGCTCGACCGGCGCCAGGGTCCGCGCATTGCAGATGGCGAGATACTGAACCCGGAACCCGGCCGCTTCCAGTGCCGCTCGGCCGGCCGCGATCCGGCCCGCCACGGGCGTGCCGTTGCGGGAGGCGGCGGCGATCTCGGCGAGGACGGCCTGGAGCTTCGGGGCGACGGCGCGCTCCGCGGCGGTGAGGTAGCGGTTGCGCGACGACAGCGCGAGGCCGTCGGGCTCCCGGACGGTCGGCACCCCGCGGATCTCCACCGCGAGGTCGAGGTCCGCCACCGCCTGCTGGATCACCCGGAGCTGCTGGAAATCCTTCTCCCCGAACAGCGCGACGTCCGGCCGGACCTGATTGAGGAGCTTGGTCACCACCGTGGCGACCCCGGCGAAATGGCCCGGCCGGAACGGGCCGCACAGCCCTTCGGTCAGCCCCGCCACCTCGATCCGGGTGGCGAAGCCCGGCGGGTACATGGTCGCCGCGCCGGGCGTCCAGGCGGCGTCCGCACCGGCCTTGTCGAGCAGGGCCAGGTCGGCCTCCAGGTCTCGGGGATAGCGGGAGAAATCCTCGTTGGGGCCGAACTGGGTCGGGTTGACGAAGATGCTCGCCACCGTCCGGCGGCCGATCCGCCGCGCTTCGGCCACCAGGGCGAGGTGGCCTTCGTGCAGAGCCCCCATGGTCGGGACCAGGACGATGCGCTCGCCCGCCGCGCGCCAGGCGGCCACACACCCGCGCAGGGCGGCAAGGTCACTGAAGGGCTGGAGTGTCGGATCTGGCACGGGACGAGTTCCGGGAGACGGGCGTCGCCGGTCTAGAGCATGATGCGGACCGGTGGAATCCGGCTGTCCGCAACCATCCTGGACGAAGAAGCAGCCGGGTGCATGCCGCGGGGGAGGCGGCCCCGGGCTCCCGTCCGCGTAGGGCGGCGGCGCGTGCCCGCGCGCGGGGGGCGCCCCGCCCGGAGCCGGGCTGTTCCACTCAGGGACAATACGGCAGGAGGGAGCGGCCGAAGGGATCGTCCACGCCGAGGGGGGGCGTGAAGCCGTAATAGCTCGGATGCGACAGGCCGTACTCGGAGCCGACATAGCTCGGATCATCCGGTGCGTTGGTGGGCACTGGCGCCCGTCGGGGCGTGCAGCCCACCGGCACGGGACGGGACCGCACCGCGTAGACCGGGCGACGATCGAGCCCGTCGCTGCGCGGGAAGAAGCGCGGACTGGCGCCCAACCCCGTTTCGGCGGGGCCGCGGATGTCAAGATCCGCGGCGCGCGGGGATCCCGCGAGCAGCAGGACGGATCCGAGCGCCGCCATCGCCCCGCGCCCCGTGCCCCGCATGCCTAACCCGTCCCTGCCGAAAGCCGTCACCGTGGGCCGGCAGGGTAAATGGATGATTACCGCACGCTCACGTGAGCGACACGACGAGGGCCTTCAGGACGGCGACGAGATCACCCTCGATCAGGCGGATCTGCAATCCCCGGCCGCCGCCGTTGACGTGAATCTCGGCGCCGGGCTCCGTGAGGGACCCGGCATCGATCGCCGTCGGCACGGACCGCTTCTGCCCCAGGGGGCTGATGCCGCCGACATGGTAGCCGGTCAGCCGCTCGGCGTCGGCGGGCTTCAGCATGGCCGCCGCCTTGCCCGAGAACGCGGCCGCGACCCGCTTCATCGACACTTCCCTATCGGAGGCCACGAGCAGGCAGACCGTCCGTCCGTCCACGGCCGCCATCAGGGTCTTCAGCACGCGGCCGGGGGCGACCCCCAGCGCCTCCGCGGCCTGGAGGCCGATGCGCGGCGCGTCCGGATCGTAATCGTAGACATCAACGCTGTGGCGGATTCCGGCCTTGTCGAGGGCCTGGGTCGCGCGGGTCGTCTTGGAACGCGTTTTGGCGGGCGTCTTCATGGGCGTCCGGGTCTCAGGCGGCACTCGCCAGAGCGGCGATGCGCCGGCCTATCTCCGCATAGGCCGCCGCGACGATGTCCGCCGAGGCCGTCGATCCGGTCAGGTTCACCGAGACCACGACCGGCGCACGTCCCGGCGGCCGCAGGATCGCCACGTCGTTGATCGTCCCGTTGTCGCCGCTACCAGTCTTGTCGCCCGCGGTCCAATCGGACGGCAGCCCCGCACGCAGGCGCTTGCGGCCGGTCTCGCAGGCGATCATCCAGGCTTCCAGCCGGTTGCGCGATGACGGCGACAGGTCGGTGCCGAGGAGGATCCGGCCGAGGGTCGCACGCATCGCCTCGGGCGTGGTGGTGTCCCTAAGATCACCAGGGAGTGCCGTGTTGAGAGTCGGCTCCGTCCGGTCGAGGCGGGTCACGCCGTCGCCGGTACCGCGCAGCCATGCGGTCAGCCCCTCCGGTCCACCGAGGCTCGCCAGGAGCAGGTTGGCGGCGGTGTTGTCGCTCCACACGAGGGTGGCCGCACAGAGATCCGAGACGGACATCCGCCCGGTCCCGCCCCCCGCCTCCAGGGCCGACCGGCTCACCGGCGCGTAGCTCAGGAGGTCGCCGGCCTCGTAGGTCACGATCCGGTTCAGGGTCTCGGCACCGCCATCGACCCGCGCCAGGACCGCGGCCACGGCCAGCACCTTGAAGGTGCTGCACATCGGAAAGCGCTCCGCCGCCCGGTAGCTCGCGAAGACGCGCCCCGCCATGTCGGCGGAGAGGCCGAGGCGTCCGTCAAGGCGCCGCTCGATGACGGCCCAGTCCGGATCCGCCTCGGCCGCCCGCAGGGGCGACACGAAGGGCGCGGCGAACAGGCCGAGGCTGACGGAGCGGCGGGTTCTGGCGATCATGGCGGCGGCCCGGTTCGGTGGCGCGGCGCTGCATCCCTGCGGGAGGCGCCGTGACGCCGCAATGGTATAGGGCCGTCCACCCTTGTTTCACGTGAAACGCCGTCCCTTGGTGCCCCCGTCGGACCATGATGCAGACTGAAACGCTCTTCGCGCCTGCCAGCGGCTTCGGGCGGGCCGCCGTGGCGGTGATCCGCATCAGCGGCCCCGCGGCGCGCGACGTCCTCGTCACGCTGGGCGGACGCCTGCCGGCACCCCGGCGGCTGTCCCTGCGGACCCTGAAGGATCCGACCGACGGGACCGAGCTCGACCGTGCGCTGGTCGCGTGGTTCCCGGGACCCGACACGTATAGCGGCGAGGATATGGGTGAGCTGCACCTGCATGGCGGGACGGCCGTGCGCATGGGCGTGCTCGCGGCCCTCGGGCAGATCCCCGGATGCCGGGCGGCCGAGCCCGGTGCCTTCACCCGCAGGGCCGTCCTCAACGGCCGGATGGACCTCGCCGAGGCCGAGGCCGTCGCGGATCTGATCGATGCCGAGACCGAGGGCCAGCGGCGGCAGGCCCTGCGCCAGCTCGATGGCGCCCTCAGCCGCCAGGTGGCCGCCTGGCGCGCGGAGGCGATCGATTGCCTGGCCGCCGCGGAGGCCGCGCTGGATTTCTCCGATGAGGGCGACGTGGACGATGCCGGGCTCGATGCCGCGATGTTCGAGCGCGCCGAGATCCTGCGGAATGCAATCGCGGCGGCGCTCCGCGACGGGCACCGCGGCGAGCGCCTGCGCGAGGGATTCACGGTGGTGCTGGCCGGTGCTCCCAATGCCGGAAAATCGACCCTGCTGAATGCCCTGAGCCGGCGCGACGTGGCTCTCGTGTCGGACACCCCCGGCACAACCCGCGACGCCATCGAGGTCCGGCTCGACCTCGGCGGTTTGCCGGTCCTCCTGGTGGATACGGCTGGTCTGCGTGACACCCTGGAGCCGATTGAGGCCGCGGGGATCGCCCGGACGCGGGCGCGGATCGACGGCGCCGACCTCGTCCTCGCCCTGGTTCCTCCCGGGGCGCCGGCCCCCGATCTGGGGTCGGTGAGCATTCCGGTTCTAACCGTCCACACCAAAGCCGATCTTTTTGCCGGCTCATCACTACCCCTGTCCGACGCCGCGATCGCCGTTTCTGCGCGGACCGGGGCGGGCCTGAGCACGTTGCTCGACGCCGTACAGGCCGCGGCGGAGACCGGCCTCGGCACCGGCGATGCGCTGATCACCCGAGCCCGTCACAGGGCGGCGCTCGAGGCCTGCGTCGCCCATCTCGACCGGCTTCTCATAGGCGCGGGTGGCCTGCCGGAACTCGCCGCCGAGGATCTGCGCCTCGCGGTGCGCGCCCTTGGCGCGGTCGGCGGCCATGTCGGCGTCGAGGATGTGCTCGACCGCCTATTCAGTGGATTCTGCATCGGAAAATAATTGAATAGCCGGCAATTTGCAGGGCGCTGGCCTATGCGGGGATGCGCAGGATCCGCGGTCGCCAGATGCCCAGCGCCACATTGGCGGTCGCGACGGCCAGCAGCACCCAGAGGGTGCCGCGCTCGCCCGGAAGTGCCACCGCCAGCGTGGCCGAGTCGACGAGACCGGCGAGCGCCCGGGCGCTCTGCTCGGCCTCCTGCTTCATCGGTCCCTGCACATAGACCAAACCGCCCTCGAACATGAGGACGCCGGTGGCGAGCTTCACCCAGGCCCAACCGGCCATGAGGAAGGCCCGGTTGAGTGCCATGGCCAGCAGGCCGGACATCAAGGTCACGGCCAGCGCCGGCAGGAAGATCCATGTGGCGACCGCGCCCATCGCGCCGCGCATCGCCGCGTAACCCGCGAGGGCAGCCGGTGCGGGCGCGAGGCTCACCATGACGACCAGGGACGCCATCGCCCCCAGCAACCCGGCGGACCCCATCGTGTGGAGGAACTTCAGCAGGCGTCGCACGGCATCTCACCCGGGCCGCTTTCGGTGAAGCCTAGCGCGGCCGGCCCCGGCGGGATAGCGGCGCGTCGGTCGCAGGGCGTCCGGTCGAAACCCTCCACCGTCCTTGCGAGCGCAGTGAAGCAACCCAGCCGGCGCCCCGCCGACCGCGGTCGCGCTGCCCTGGGTCGCTTCGCTGCACTCGCGATGACGGAGCGGCGCGGGGCCCCTCAGCTCCGCAGGCCCGGCGCCTCCTGCCCGGTTCGGGCCACGTACTCGGTGTAGCCGCCACCATACTGGTGGATGCCGTCCGGCGTGACTTCGAGCACCCGGTTCGAGAGCGCGGCCAGGAAATGCCGGTCGTGGGACACGAACAGCATCGTGCCCTCGTAATGGGCAAGCGCCGTGATCAGCATCTCCTTGGTGCCCATGTCGAGGTGGTTGGTCGGCTCGTCGAGCACCAGGAAGTTCGGCGGATCGTAGAGCATCAGCGCCATGACCAGCCGGGCCTTCTCGCCCCCCGAGAGCACCCGGCAGCGCTTCTCGACGTCGTCGCCCGAGAAGCCGAAGCAGCCGGCGAGCGCCCGGAGCGACCCCTGGCCGGCCTGCGGGAAGGCGTCCTCCAGGGTCTGGAAGACCGTGCTGTCCCCGTCGAGCAGATCCATGGCGTGCTGGGCGAAATAGCCGAGCTTGACGCTGCCGCCGAGGGTGACCGAGCCGTCGTCGGGCGCGGTGGTGCCGGTAACCAGCTTCAGGAGGGTCGACTTCCCGGCCCCGTTGATGCCCATGACGCACCAGCGCTCCCGGCGCCGCACCCCGAAGTCGAGCCCCTCGTAGATCGTGCGGCTGCCGTAGCGCTTGTGCACCCCTTTCAGCATCACGACGTCGTCGCCCGAGCGCGGCGCCGGCTGGAATTCGAAGGCCACGGATTGCCGCCGCCGGGGCGGCTCGACGCGCTCGATCTTGTCGAGCTTCTTCACCCGGCTCTGCACCTGGGCGGCGTGGGAGGCCCGGGCCTTGAAGCGCTCGATGAAGGCGATCTCCTTGGCGAGCATCGCCTGCTGGCGCTCGAACTGCGCCTGGGCCTGCGCCTCGTTGAGCGCCCGCTGCCCCTCGTAGAAGGCGTAGTCGCCCGAATAGGTGGTGAGCGCGCCGCCGTCGATCTCGACCACCTTGGTGACGATGCGGTTCATGAACTCGCGGTCGTGCGAGGTCATCAGCAGGGCGCCGTCATAGGCCTTCAGGAACGATTCGAGCCAGATCAGGCTCTCCAGGTCGAGGTGGTTGGACGGTTCGTCGAGGAGCATCACGTCCGGGCGCATCAGCAGGATGCGGGCCAGCGCCACGCGCATCTTCCAGCCCCCCGAGAGGGCGCCGACATCCCCGTCCATCATCTCCTGGCTGAAGCTGAGGCCGTCGAGCACCTCGCGGGCGCGGCCCTCCAGGGCGTAGCCGTCGAGTTCCTCGAAGCGCGCCTGGACCTCGCCGTAGCGCTCGATCAGGGCGTCCATCTCGTCGGCCCGGTCCGGATCGGCGAGCGCCGCGCCGAGGTCCGCGAGTTCGGCCGCCACGGTGCTCACCGGGCCGGCGCCGTCCATCACCTCGGTGACGACGCTGCGCCCGGACATCTCGCCGACATCCTGGCTGAAGTAGCCGATCGTGATGCCCCGGTCGGCCGCGACCTGTCCCTCGTCCGGCTGCTCCTGACCGATGATCATCCGGAACAGGGTGGTCTTGCCGGCCCCGTTCGGGCCGACGAGCCCGACCTTCTCGCCCCGCTGGAGCGCGGCCGAGGCCTCGATGAAGACGAGCTGACGCCCGTTCTGCTTGGTGATCTTGTCGAGGCGTATCATGGAGAGGGGGTGCGGTGTCCGGGAAAGGGTCTCCCGGGGGCGCTTACGGCATGGATCGAGACGGCGCAAAGACGGGCCGGGCGGGGGCGAGGCCTGCGCGCCACGCAATCGTGGCCGTCGCCGGGGGCCGCGCGGCTTTTCGGCCCCATTCTGCGAGCTACGTCGTTTGCCTGCGGCACCGGCGGCCGCTCCGGCTTATGGTGCCGGGCTTGGCCGTGGCGGACACCTTTGAGGACGACGATGCTTTGCGGTTGGTGGACGACGAGCCTGGACATGGCCATGCTCGGACTGGAGGCCCAGGGGGTGATCGCCCAGCGGATGGCGATGTTCGCCTTCGGGGGTCCGGCCGCACAGGTCGAGGCGCAGCTCATGGTGACCGAGAAGATCATGGCGGCGAGCGAGGCGGCCCTGATGCTGGCCGCCGGCGCCTCGAACGGAAAGGTGATCCGCAGCTATCGCCGGAAGGTTCAGGCCAACGCGCGGCGCCTGAGCCGGGGGTGAGCGGGCGGCGGCCTCTCCCTCGCCCCTCTGGGGCGGAGGGAGAGGCGCGTGTCAGGACGGGATGAGTCCCCCGCCCGTCGGCCCTCAGTTGTCGGCCGTCCGGAAGGTGTCGCAGGCCTTGGTCTGGCCGCTCTTGTAGCCGGCGGTGAACCAGCGCTGGCGCTGGGCCGACGAGCCGTGGGTGAAGGAATCCGGCACCACGTAGCCCTTCGAGCGCCGCTGGAGGGCGTCGTCGCCGATCTGGGCGGCGGCGTTCAGAGCCTCGTCGATGTCGCCCTGTTCCAGTTCGGCGTACTTGTCGTTGGAGTTCTTGGCCCAGACGCCGGCGAGGCAGTCGGCCATCAGCTCGATCCGCACCGACAGGGCGTTCGCCTCGGTCTTGCTCGAGGCCTGCTGCTGGCGGGTTTGGACCTTGCCGAGGATGCCCAGCACGTCCTGGACGTGGTGGCCGACCTCGTGGGCGATGACGTAGGCGTAGGCGAAGTCACCCTTCACGCCGAACTTCGAGGCCATCTCCTTGAAGAAGCCCGTGTCGAGATAGACCTTCTTGTCGAGGGGGCAGTAGAACGGCCCCATCGCGGCCTGGGCCGAGCCGCAACCCGAGCGGGTGCCACCGGTGTAGAGCACCAGCGTCGTCGGGGTGTACTGCTTGCCGGTCTGCTGCGGCAGGATCTGGCTCCACACATCCTCGGTGTTGCCGAGGATCTTCGAGGCGAACTTCCCGCTCTCGTCGGTGGGGGCTTGGCGCCGCTTCGCCTGGGTCTGCGGGTCGGCCGGCTGCTCCTGCTGGCTGTGGCCGCCGCCGATCCGCTCGGCGCCGCCGATCAGGATCGCCGGGTTGATGCCCGTGAAGTAGCTGATGATCAGCAGCACCACGATGGTGCCGATGCCGAGCCCGCCGGCGCCGCCGCCGGGAAAGCCCATCCCGCCGCCGCCACCGCCTTCGCCCCGGCGATCCTCGACGTTGTCGGAGCTGCGTAGATCTTCCCAGCGCATGGTTGGGTCCCGCCATCGATGCTGCGCCGGCCGCCTCGGGCAGCCCACGGTTTGCTGTGCGTCGTTGTGTCCGGCCCCTGGTGCACCGGGGGTGGGAACGAAGCTCTAATGGCGGGAGGGGAGACCCGGTTCCGCCGCCGCGGTCAAGCTGTCCCGTCGAGGAGGGCGCGCAGGGCGCGGAAATCCCGCCAGGCCAGACGCTTCTGCACCGGCTGGCGCAGCAGGAAGGCCGGATGGAGCGTGGCCAGCAGCTTCACCTCGCGGTTCGGCAACTTGTAGGGGAACAGCCGGCCGCGGGTGCGAAGGATGCCGTCCTTGGTGCCGGTCAGCGTCTGGGTCGCGGGCGCGCCCAGGCAGACGAGGATGTCGGGATCGACCAGCTCGATCTGGCGCTCCACGAAGGGGCGGCACACCGCCACCTCCTGGGGGGTCGGGTTGCGGTTGCCCGGGGGCCGCCAGGGCACGATGTTGCCGATATAGGCGCTCGTCCGGTCGAGCCCGATCGCCGCCATCATCTTGTCGAGGAGCTGGCCCGAGCGGCCCATGAACGGCTTGCCGATCCGGTCCTCGTCGGCGCCCGGCGCCTCCCCGAGAAACATCACCCGCGCCTCCGGGTTGCCGTCGCCGAACACGAGGTTCTTGGCGGTGAAGCGCAACGGGCAGGCATCGAAGGCGCCCAGGATCTTTTCGAGTTCGTCCAGCGTCTTGGCCTGCCGCGCGCGGGTGCGGGCGTCGCTCGCGGCCTCGTCGGGCTGGGCGCTGGCGGCGCGGCCGAAGGTCCGCGGCGCCGCGGCCGGCGGGGGCACGCCGGGAGGCGGCACGAGGCTGTTGGCGGGCGCGCCGACGGGC
>NZ_JBFULS010000053.1:0-42135 GCF_054049775.1 Methylobacterium sp. P5_C11
GACGCGCCCCTGCGGCGTGGCGGCATTGGAGACCTTCGCGGCTGGCTTGGCGCAGGACGGGCCGGCGGTTCGGGCGGCGCTGACGACGCCCTGGAGCAACGCGCAGGCTGAAGGGCAGATCAGTCGGCTGAAGATGCTCAAGCGTACCATGTACGGCCGCGCCAGCTTCGCACTCCGCCGCCGCCGCGTGCTCCTCGCTGCCTGATCCACGCAAAGTGCGGAAGAACCGCGAAGCCGAGGGAGGATCAGTCACAGGTTCGATCCCTGTCGCGCCCACCATTCAACCGACGGAGGTTGAATGGATTTCCGAACCGATAGCGGTCCCTCGGGTTCGGCAAACCTGAATCGGTCCGCCCCCTCCGGTCGAAGACAGCCTGGACCCTGACCGATCGGGGTCTCATCACCGGACTCCGCCGCTCCGATCGGACCAGCCGCGCTCGACCGCCGCGGACAGCGCCGGGAATCCCCCGCGCATTTCGATAGCCGCCATCCAGTATCGATGATCGCCGAGGACCCGGTTCAGCCGCGCGACGCGTCGCGCGCAGTTCGTCCAGGGAAGGGACGCATCGACGCGGGGATCGACCTCGAGCGCGATCACGCGCTGACGCCGGATCGCCACCGTCGCGATGCCGCGAATGGCCGTCCAGGGAATCCAGTCGGTCGAGAGCCTCCGATCGAAGATCCCGCGTGGCCCCACTGAGACCACCGGGCCGCGCTGGAACAGCATCGGGACCACGAGGGCCGCACAGAGGCCGAAGACACCGAGGCCGACATACGCCACGCAGGCCGTGAAGCTCCCGGTTGTCACCGCGGCGCGACCGGGTCCCGGAGGGTCGCCGATCAGCCAGAGGCAGGCGGCGACGAAGGCGCAGGCCCCCGCGAACAGCCCGGCCACTCTCCAGGGCGACCGGTGAATCTCGACGACGGTCAAGGCGATGGGCTCCCGCCGGCTTCCGGCCCGACCCGGCCGGCCGGACCGGGATCCTATAGCGAGGGCTCCCCGGCGGGTACCCGGTCGGGCTGGCCGCCCTGCGGGAGCCCCGTCCGGAGCGGCCCCAGCGGTCGCGGGCCTCGACCGACATCTCCAGCAGGGCCGAGGCGGTCGCCATGATGGCCAAGGCCGTCGCCGACCCGGCCGAGATCAGGACGACAATCGTTGCGACGACTTGCGGAGCGGTCATGGCGCACCTCCTCGGGTGCCATGATAGTGAGGATGGACAGCTATGACGGTGGCGGACGCGCCTGCGTGCGGGTGAGCACGGGCCGCATCGCGTCCCCGCCGGCGCCCCGTGCGGACCCACGGCGGTCGCAACGCACCCTCGGCCCAGGAGTGAGAACCGCAGCCCGTCCGGCCGCACACCGGTCCGACGGCGCCCGCCCGTGTGCCGGCGCAGCCCCCGTGATCGCGGATGCGGCGCGCCCGGCCGGGCTCCGCGGCCACCACCCGCCGCGTTAAGATTCCACCGGCCTGCGGCGGATCGTTTAACTATTTGTTAACCCATCTAAACAGTTTAGTCGGATCAGGATTGCGTTGACAGCGAGTGGAGGATCCGTGAGCGAGCTGCAGAGGCTTCTGAACGATCCCCGGTTCCGGCCGGCCGACAAGAGCCCCCGTGAAACCGGCGCCGCCCCCGAAGCCAATCTCGGCAGCGTCCTGCGCGTCGTTTCGTCGATGCACGCCCGGACCGAGTTTCCGAAGCCGCCCGCGTCGTCGCAGGACTGGGACGCGCTGATCCACCGGGTGCAGGCCGCGGCCCGTCAGGCGCGGGTGATCGAGGCGCAGGCCCGCGAGCGGGAAGAGCGCATCGAACACGTGCTGGAGCAGGTCCGGGCCGAGATCAACACGTCCAACGAGCGTGCCCGGATGGCCGAGATGCAGGCCCGCGACGCGCAGGTGCGCGCCGAGGCGCAGATCATCGCCGCCGAGGAGCGCGCCAAGGCCGCCGAGGCCCGCGCCGGCGCCGCCGAGGACCGGGCGCGGCAGGCCGAGGAGTGGCTGGAACGCGTCCAGCAGGCGATCCTGTCCGAGTTCTCGGATCTCACCGATCAGGCGGCGGCATGAGCATCGCAGCCCGGGCGCGGGCCGACCTGACGGAGGCGTCCCCCCTGGCCCCTCCGGTCGGGCCTCGCGACGGCGATGCCGCTCCGATCGACCGGGTCGTGGCACTGTTCGCCGGGGCCGCGGCGGCCGCCCCCACCATCCCGGCGGACGAGGACGACTGGACGACCTCCCTGGCCGCCGTGCGCGGCGTGGCGGTGCGGGTCCGCACCCTGCAGGCGCAGGCCCGCGACTCGGTCCGGGAGGCGCAGGGTTCGGTGCGCGCGGCCGAGGCGGCGATCCGCGCGGCGGAGGAGCGCGCCCGCCACGCCGAGACGCTGCTGCGGGCGGCCCTCGAACGGGCCGAGCACGCCGAGGCCGAGGCCCGCGCGGCCGGGGAGCGGGCCGACCGGGCGGAGGCCCAGCGGACCGAGGCACGCGCCTGGCTGCGTYGCATGCACGAGTGCATGGTCACCGAGTTCGGTGCCCTGTCCCGGGAGCCGGGCCAGGCCTGAGCGGGCCGGCGCCGGCGAGGGCCGCCGGGCTACGCCGCCGCCGGCGCGGCCATGACGTCGACCGCGTGCTGCGCCCAGCCATAGGGCTCGATGGGGCCGTGATAGACCGCGATCTCGAGCTGCAGGATCCGGATGCAGGCGTCGGACAGGCCCGGCAACAGGTCGCATCCGTCGCCGTCGACCGCGGACAGGATCCCGGGGAGCGGCCGACCCTCGGCATAGGTCACGAGGACGGTCTCACCGGCCTGGGGATCGAGCGGGTTGACGCAGTAGCGGGCCGGCATCCGGTCAGTCCTTCCCATGAATCACCCTGAGGATCGCCCCGATGATCCTCCAGGGCGCTGCGCCCTACCGCGGCCGTGTAACGCCCCGATGAAGGTCAGCCGCCACCGGCGCCGCGCCGGCCCGGATGTCCGCGTCCGGACGGTGCGGATCACCTGTGATTTCGACACCGACCCTTGCAGTCCGACCCCACAGCTTAATCCTGCGAAAACAATTCTCAGGCCAGAGAGTGAGGATCTCGTCGTTGCGTCTTCCGCGTGGCAGGCTCGCCGTGACCCTCAGCCTCGTCCTCAGCACGTCCCTTCCGCTTCTGACCGCGGCGATGGCCCTGTTGTGGGCGGGGTTCGTCGCCCCGGAGCGGGAGGAGCGTCCGGACGTGCGCGGCGCCCGCGACCTGCGCACGTGGTGAGCGCCGCGCCCCGTCCGGGCGCGCCGGGGCTGCTTCCGGGGACCGCGTCCGGCGCGCTATGACGGCCCGGACGCCCTCGCGGCGAGGGCCGGTTCGGGGAGGGCGCACATGGATCTCGGCTTGAGCGGGCGCCGGGCGCTCGTCTGCGCGGCGAGCAAGGGGCTGGGCAAGGGCTGCGCGCTGGCACTAGCCCGGGAGGGCGTCGCGGTGACGATCACCGCCCGGACCGCGGAGATCCTGGAGCGGACCGCCGCGGAGATCCGCCACGAGACCGGCGTCACGGTCACCGCCGTGGCGGGGGACATCGCCACCGAGGCCGGCCGGGCCGCCGCGCTCGCCGCCTGCCCCGCGCCCGACATCCTGGTCACCAATGCCGGCGGCCCGCCCCCGGGCGATTTCCGCGAGTGGGACCGCGACGCCTGGATCCGGGCGCTCGACGCTAACATGCTGGCGCCGATCGCGCTGATCCAGGCCACCGTCGACGGCATGATCGCCCGCGGCTTCGGCCGGATCGTCAACATCACCTCCGGCGCCGTGAAGGCGCCGATCGCGCATCTCGGCCTGTCGAACGGCGCTCGCTCGGGGTTGACGGGGTTCGTGGCCGGCCTCGCGCGGCAGACGGTGCGGCACGGCGTGACGATCAACAACCTGCTGCCCGGCCCCTTCGACACCGACCGGATCCGCAGCAACGCCGCCGCGGGCGCCGCCAAGGCCGGCACGACCGTGGAGGCGTTCCTGGAGGCCCGCGCCCGCGACAATCCCGCCGGCCGCTTCGGGGAGCCGGAGGAGTTCGGGGCCGCCTGCGCGTTCCTGTGCAGCCGGCAGGCCGGGTTCATCACCGGCCAGAATCTCCTGATGGACGGCGGTGCCTATCCCGGCACGGTCTGAGGCGGGTCCCCGCCTTGCATGGGGGTGCGCGGGACGAGGATGCGGTGAGGGTCATGAGCATACGCGAGATCGTCGAAGAACGCCTGGCGCGGATCGAGGCCGGCGATCCGGCGGTCTTCACCCGCCTCTACCGGGACGGCGCCCGCGCGGCGGCGGAGGCCGCCGAGGCCCGCCGCCGGGACGGCGTCGCGCTCGGGCCGCTCGACGGCGCGATCGTGTCGATCAAGGACCTGTTCGACGTGGCGGGCGAGACGACGCGCGCCGGCTCGGTCCTCCTGGCGGACGCCGCCCCGGCCGGGGCCGACGCCCCGGTGGTCGCCCGCCTGCGCCGGGCCGGGGCGGTGATCCTGGGCAAGACCAACATGTCCGAGTTCGCCTTCTCGGGGCTCGGGCTCAACCCGCATTACGGCACCCCCGGCAACGCCGCCGATCCGGCGCGCATCCCGGGGGGCTCGTCCTCCGGCGCCGGGGTCTCGGTGGGGCAGGGGACGAGCGACATCGCGATCGGCTCGGACACGGGCGGCTCCGTGCGGATCCCCGCCTCCCTGAACGGCGTGGTCGGCTTCAAGCCCACCGCCCGGCGGGTGCCCCTGGAGGGGGCCTTCCCCCTGTCGTTCTCCCTCGATTCCCTCGGCCCGCTCGCCCGGACCGTGGCGGCGTGCGCGGCGGCCGACGCCGTGATGGCCGGCGCGGAGCCCGCACCGCTTGAGGCGTTCCCCCTCGCCGGCCTGCGGATCGGCGTGCCCCGGGGCCTGATGTTCACCGAGACGGAGCCCTGCGTCGCCGAGGCCTTCGAGCGGGTGCTGGCGCTCCTGTCCCGGACCGGCGCCCGGGTCGTCGACCACCCGATCGACGATCTCCTGGCCGCCATGGACGCGGCCCTGCCGGACGGCTCCATCGCGGCGATCGAGGCGGCGGCGATCCATGCCGACTGGCTGGACAGCGAGGCGTCCCGCTACGACCCGCGCGTCCACCGCCGGATCGCCGCCGGCCGGTCGGCGCCGGCCGCGCGCTACGTCCGGACGATGCGCCGCCGGGCCGAGCTGATCGCGGCCCTCGACCGGCGGCTCGCGCCCCTCGACGTGCTGGCCCTGCCGGCGACCGCCGCCACGGCGCCGCTGACCGCGCCGCTCCAGGCCGACGACGCGGCCTTCCTGGCGATGAACCGGCTGATGCTGCGCAACACGGCCTTCGGCAACTTCTTCGACCTCGCCGGCCTGTCCCTGCCGATGCCCGGGCTCGCCCGGCCGGCGGGGCTGATGCTGCTGGCCCGGCACGGGCAGGACCGCCGCCTCCTGGCGATCGGGGCCGGGGTCGAGGCCGCCCTGGCGGCCTGACACGGGGCGGCGCGCCCGTCCGACGCCGCCCCGGGATCCGGGCGGGACCCGGCCGTCCCGTGGCCCGGGACTCCCTTGGCCCGGAACTCCCTTGGCCCGGAACTCCCTTGGCCCAGGACACAGGGAAGCGGCCCCGCGCGGCGCACCGCCGGGGGCATGACGAAATCCGTGGCCCCACCCGCCTCCGGGGTGACGCGGGACGCCGCGAAGCCCAAACGCAACGTTGCTCAAAGCCGGCTTCCCGGCGTCCCGCGGACGCGCCGCGCGCACCGGCAGGCCGGTGTCCGTCCGCGTCCGTTCGTGCGTCCGGTGTCCGTCACGCGGGGGCTCGAATGACGCTAAGTCGTTCCAGGGTGCGGATCGCCCCCCGACGCTTCCGAGCGAGCCTTCGTCGCACGCCCCCTCGTGATGGAGGGCGCCGTCTGACCACCACACCGCCCAGGACAGGGTCGCCGATCGGCCCTGAACGGCCCGCGGCATTTCCTCCGCCGGCCGCCGCCCAGCCCGAGCCGGGGGCATGTCGAGTCCCGCGCCCGGGGCTGCCGCAGCCGACGGCAGACGCAGGCACCGTCCCGCCGCCACCGGTCCGGCGGCTGACCGGACCGACGCCCCGAGGCGCCTCACGGCGCGTCACGGCAAGTGGGGGACTTGGAGCACAAAATAGGAACATTGTCAAGATGCGGCGGCGCCCTTCGCGGCCGTTCCCCTCCGTATCCGCAGCCTGCGGCACCCGCGCCGGCGCCTCTCGCAGAAGCCGGCCAGCAGGACGCCACAGGCTCCCGTCGAGCCGCAGGACGAGAGCGCGGGCGGGAGGAGGGGGGCCGCCCGCCCTGGGCCTCCCGGTCCGGCGCATTGCCGGACGGCGTCCCGTGGTGCACCCTGCCGGCGTTCCCGGCCCGATCCGCGCCCCTGGCGCGCGGCCGCGCCGGGGGACCGGGACCGCCCGCGCCGGGCGGCGATCCCGATCGGACCGGCCGGCAGGGAGCCGTCGCATGAGCGCAGCCACGCAGTCGATCGTCGCGGACCGGGACGCGGAGCCCGGCGGAGGGGATCGGGAGGCGGTCCAGGCGATGCGCGTCGATCTCGCGGCGGCCTACCGGCTGATCCATCGGCTGGGCCTCGACGACAGCATCTACACCCACATCTCGGCGCGGCTCCCCGGGGGCGGGCACCGGTTCCTGATCAACCCCTACGGGCTGCGCTTCGAGGAGGTCACGCCGGCCAACCTCGTCACCGTGGATATCGACGGGCGCGTGATCGAGGATCCGATGGGGCTCGGCATCAACCCGGCCGGGTTCACGATCCACAGCGCCATCCACGCGGCGCGCCACGACGCGGTCTGCGTGCTGCACACCCACACGGTGGCGGGGGTCGCGGTCTCCTGCCAGGAGGAGGGGCTCCTGCCCCTGAACCAGTGGTCGATGCAGTTCGCGGGGCGCCTCGCCTACCACGACTACGAGGGCATCGCCCTCGACCTCGACGAGCGGCAGCGGCTGGTGGCCGATCTGGGCGACAAGCCCGTGATGGTGCTGCGCAACCACGGGCTGCTGACCTGCGGGCGCACGGTCGGGGAGGCGTTCCGGCTGATGCACAACATGGAGCGCTCGTGCCGGGCGCAGCTGGCCCTCCAGGCGGCGGGTGCCCCGGTGATCCGGCCGTCGGCCGCCGTCGCCGCCAAGACCGCCGGGCAATACGCCGCCGGCTACGACCGCGTCGTGGTCCAGGGGGCGCCCGACAGCGAGTGGGCGGCGTTCAAGCGGATGCTGGCGCGCACGGATCCGGATTTCTTCGCGGCGGGGTAACGACGCGGCCCCGCAGAGCCGTGCGGGCCGGCGGGCTCGACGCCGGCGGCTCAGGGACGGCGGGTCCCCGCTCCACCCGAGCCGGGCTTGCCCGGCTTGGGCTCCCCGGTGCGGATCTTGGGCAGGCCCGAGATCCGTCGGGAGAGGGACAGGTTTAGGGATGTGCGGCATCCGCAGACAGCGCTACGCGCCCGCCTGCCGACCTCGTGCTCCATCCTGAAGGTTCTCGACCCTCACCCCAACCCTCTCCCGCACGGGAGAGGGGGCGCGTCGCGCTCCGCCGCCAGCGCCCGTGTCCGACCCGGTTGTGTGCCCCTCTTAGCCGGTGCGGGCGCGGGGCCGGTGGCGTCACGGCCCCGCGCCGCCTGACCGGACCGGTCCGCCCGCTCACCCCTCCGCCCAGGCTGCGCTCGACCGGTAGATCTGCCGGAAGAACGCGATGAACGCCCGGGTCTTGGCGGGCACGAAGGCCCGGCTCGGATAGACCGCGAAGATCCCCGCCGAGGCCGCCGCCGTGTAGGCGGGCAGGACCACCTCCAGCAGGCCGTCGCGCAGCTCCGCGTGCACGTCCCAGGTCGAGCGCAGCGCGATCCCGAGGCCGCCGATCACCGCCTCGCGCACCACCTCGTTGGAATGGGTGCGCAGGGGACCCGACGCGCTGACCGTGCAGGGGCCCTCCGGCCCGATGAGCCGCCAGGGATTCTGGTTCTCGGTGGCGAGGCAGACATGGTCGCGCAGGGCGTCGAGGGTCTCCGGGCGCCCCGCCGCGTCGAGGTAGCCCGGCCGCGCGCAGAGGACCCGCCGCACCGGGGCGAGGCGCACCGCCGTCAGACCCGAACTCTCCAGCGCCCCCACCCGGATGGCGAGGTCGTAGCCGCGCTCGACGATCGATTCGAAATCGTCGCTCAGCTCCAGGTTCAGCACGAGGTCGGGGTGGAGGGCGAAGAAGGCCCGCAGGTGCGGGACGATGTGCAGCCGCCCGAAGGAGCTCGGCGCCGTCACCCGCAGGGTCCCCCGCGCCCGGGTCGCCGTCTGCGACACGAGGCTCTCGGCCTCCGCGATGGCGTCGACGATCGGGGCGATCCGCTGGAAGAACGCCGCGCCGACATCGGTCGGGGCCACCCGCCGGGTGGTGCGGTGCAGCAGGCGCACGGCGAGGCGCTGCTCCAGCCGCTTCAGCCGCTTCGAGACCACCGCCACCGACAGGCCGAGCTCCGACCCGGCCTGCGTGAGGCTGCCGGTGCGGACCACCCGGGCGAAGATCTCCAGGTCGCTCTGGTCGTGCATTCTCAACGCTGCGGAAAAAATCAAATCCCTTTTGGCGCCTTTCTCGCGGGTGCCAAGGGGTCTATCGACTAACAGCTCAAAAAAATTTCACCCGTCGTCCGAATTTTTCTGACGGCCGGGCCGTCCGCAGCTGAAGGAGCCGCCATGTCGGGTCTCATCGTCGCCGAGGAACTCCGCACCTTCCTGTCCGAGGAGGCGCTGCCCGGGACGGGCCTTTCGGCCGACACGTTCTGGTCGGGCTTCGAGTCCCTCGTCCGGGATCTCGCACCGCACAACCGGGCGCTGCTCGACCGGCGCGACGGCCTCCAGGCCGACATCGATTCCTGGCACCGCGACCATCGCGGCCAGCCGCACGACCCGGCCGCCTACGCGGCCTACCTGACCCGGATCGGTTACCTGCAGCCGGAGCCCGCGGCCGTGCGGGTGACCACCGGGAACGTCGACGCCGAGATCGCCGCCATCGCCGGCCCGCAGCTCGTCGTGCCGATCTCCAACGCCCGCTACGCGCTCAACGCCGCCAATGCCCGCTGGGGCAGCCTCTACGACGCCCTCTACGGCACCGACGCGATCCCGCAGGACGGCGACCTCGCCGCCGGCAGCGGCTTCAACCCGGCCCGGGGCGCCGCGGTGGTGGCCAGGACCAAGGCGTTCCTCGACGCCGCCGCGCCGCTCAGCGTCGGCTCCTGGGCCGATGCCGTGGGCTTCGCCGTGGCGGAGGGCCGCCTCGCCGTCGATCTCGGCGCCGGCCGGAGCGCCAGCCTGACGGGCGGGGCCGCGTTCGCGGGCTTCACCGGCGAGGCCACGGCGCCGACCGCGCTCCTCCTGCGCCACAACGGCCTGCACATCGAGATCGTCCTCGACCGAACGAGCCCGATCGGCCGCACCGACCCGGCCGGCATCGCCGACGTGGTGCTGGAATCCGCCCTCTCGACCATCATGGACATGGAGGATTCGGTCGCCGCCGTGGACGCGGCCGACAAGGTCGCGGTCTACCGCAGCTGGCTCGGCCTGATGCGCGGCGACCTCGTCGCCACCCTGTCCAAGGGCGGCCGCACGGTCGAGCGGCGGCTCGCCGCGGATCGCACCTACACGGCCCCCGACGGCGGGCGCCTGACCCTGCCGGGGCGGTCGCTGATGCTGGTCCGGCACGTCGGCCACCACATGGACACCGACGCCGTGACCCTCGACGGCGCCGAGATCCCCGAGACGATCCTCGACGCGGCGGTGACCGCGCTCATCGCCCTGCACGACCTGAACGGCACCGGCGCCTTGCGCAACAGCCGGACCGGCTCGGTCTACATGGTCAAGCCGAAGCTGCACGGCCCCGACGAGGTCGCCTTCGCGGTGGAGCTGTTCGGGCGCGTCGAGGCCCTCGTCGGCCTCGCGCCGCGGACCCTCAAGATCGGCGTGATGGACGAGGAGCGGCGCACGACGCTGAACCTCAAGGCGGCGATCGCCGCGGCATCCGACCGGCTGTTCTTCATCAACACCGGCTTCCTCGACCGGACCGGCGACGAGATCCACACCTCCCTGGAGGCCGGCCCCGTGGTCCGCAAGGATTCCATGAAGGCGACCGCCTGGATCCAGGCCTACGAGGACGGCAACGTCGATGCCGGCCTCGCCTGCGGCCTGCCGGGCCACGCGCAGATCGGCAAGGGCATGTGGGCCGCCCCCGACCGGATGGCGGCGATGCTGGAGGCCAAGGGCGCCCATCCGGAGGCCGGCGCCAACACCGCCTGGGTCCCGTCCCCGACGGCCGCCACGCTCCACGCCCTGCACTACCATCGGACGGATGTCCGCGCCCGCCAGGCGGACCTCGCCAGCCGGGTGCCCGCCACCCGGGAGGCCATGCTGACCCTGCCGCTCGCCGAGGGCGCCTTCGCGCCGGAGGCGGTGCGGGAGGAGCTCGACAACAACTGCCAGGGGATCCTGGGCTACGTGGTCCGCTGGGTCGACCAGGGCGTCGGCTGCTCGAAGGTGCCGGACATCCACGAGGTCGGCCTGATGGAGGACCGCGCCACCCTGCGGATCTCCAGCCAGCACATCGCCAACTGGCTGCGCCACGGGATCGTCGACCGGGCGCAGGTCGCCGCGGCGCTGCGGCGGATGGCGGCGGTCGTCGACCGCCAGAACGCCGGTGATCCGGCCTACCGGCCGATGGCCCCGGACTTCGACGGCCCGGCCTTCCGCGCCGCGGAGGCCCTGGTGTTCGAGGGGGCGCAGCAGCCGAACGGCTACACGGAGTTCGTGCTGCACCGGTTCCGCCGGGAGGCGAAGAACCAAGCGGTCTGAACACCGATCACGGGTTCCGGGGGCGCCGCGCCCCGGGATCCGTGCGGCCGACACCGCAGGAGGCGCGGCGGCGCGGCAGCATCGCTCAGACCCGCCCCGCACCGGCCCGGCGATACGCGAACATGTGCGGCACGTAATCAGCCTTACCGATGGCGATGCCCTGGTTCCGCAGGATCGCGTAGGCGCCGACGACGTGAAAGTAGAATTGCGGCAGAGCCCAGTCCCGCGCGTAGGACCCGCCCGTCAGATCGAAGGTGAGGCCCCCTGGAAGATCGAGGGCGATCGCGAAGTCCGCTCCGCCATCGAGGGCAGCGGGCTCCAGCTCGTCCAGACAGGCGAGCGCCTCCGTGATCCGCGCCTTCGCCGCAGCGACAGTGCCGGGCCTGTCGCGCATGTCCCAGCCCTCCGCAGCGATCTGCCCGAGCCAGGCGGGGAGCGCCCGGCCGGTGAGCCGGTAAACCGCCTCCTGAGCCTGAAACGCCGCGAAGCGGATCTGCGAGGCGAGCGGAAGCATATCCGGCGCGAGCCGGGCAGCGAGGAGATCCTCCGCCACATCAGGTCTCTGTTCCAGAGCCTTGTCGAGCAGGCCCGCCAAGGTCCGCAGCATCTGCCGGTAAGTCGGAACGAGCAGATCGGTCAACGACATGGCCATGCATCCTCTCCGCTCAGCGCCGCTTGCGCGTCATCACGTAGACGAGCAGGTTCGCCACCGCCCGGTAGAATTCCGCCGGGATGGCGTGGTCGACTTCGACATGGTCGTACATCGCCCGGGTCAGGGCCTTGTCGACGACGACCTCGATGCCGTGCTTCTCGGCGATCTCGCGGATGCGCAGGGCGATCAGGTCCTTGCCCTTGGCCAGCACCATGGGGGCGTCGTTCTCGCCCTGGTCGTAGCGCAGGGCGATCGCATAGTGCGTCGGATTGGCCAGGATCATCGTGGCGCGGGGGACCGCCGCCATCATCTGCTTGCGCCGCCGGTCCTGCGCCAGGGAGCGCAGGCGGGCCTTCACCACCGGATCGCCCTCGAGCTGCTTGAACTCGTCCTTCAGCTCCCGCCGCGACATCCGCAGGTCCCGCTGCCAGCGCAGGCGGGACCAGACCAGATCGCCCGCCACCAGCGCGATGGTCGCCACGCTGACCGCGGAGATCAGGCGGACCGACAGGGTCAGCAGGAACTCGGGCAGGCCGATCGGATCCACAAACATGACGTTCACGATCTCGTGCCGGTCTGCGCGCAGGACCATGAAGGACATGCCGCCGATCGCCAGGAACTTGAAGAGACTTTTCCCGAACTCGACGAACCCTTGCGTGCTGAAGATCCGCTTCCAGCCGCTGGCGGGCGAGATGCGGGACCATTGCGGCTGGATGCGATCAAACACGATGCGGGGCGCGTTCTGAAAGATCGAGGCGGCGATCCCGGCGACGAGCAGGATCACCAGGATGGGCATCAGGAACCGGCCCATCTCCAGGGCCAGGGCCTCGATGAGGCGCGTGGCGTCCGGGCTGGCCTACGTTCCATCCTACATGCTCACCCGGGCCGGCCTTGACGAGGGGCGGATCTGGCGGGTCGAGGGGGCTGCGGACCGGACGCCGCGCAACGCCGCGGATCCGAAGGCCCCCGAGAACAGGCGGATCGAGATCCTCTTGCAGGGATCTCCGGGATGAGGCGGACCTTGCCGGGCCTGATCAGCCTGATCGCCGTGGGGCTCGCGGGACCGGGCGCCGCGGAGCCGGCCGCCCCGCCGCAGCCGGCGCCACAGGTGGAGCGGCAGCCCATCCCGGATCCGAACGCGCCCAATGCCCCGATCGGCGCGCTGCCGGCCGGGACGGGGGGACCCGTCGCCTGGGTGCGCACGCTGCAATTGCTGCAGGACCGGGTCGCCGCGGGATCCCTGGTCGCCCACGAGAGCCAGCCCCTGCTGATCGCCCGAATCAACGCGGATCTGCTGAACGCGACGCCGGACGCCTGGTCCGATCGCCGCAACCTCCGGGCGGCCGTGGTCTTCGCCCTGAGCGGCGGTGGTCCCGCCATCCTGCGGCACCTGACCGCGCGGGACGGGCTCGCCGAACCCGAGGCGTCGCTCGCGCGCGGGGCGCTGGCCTATATCGAGGGGCGGGAGGCCGAGGCGAAGCGTCTCCTCGGGGAGATCGACACGACGAGCCTGCCGCCGACGCTGGCCGGCGCGATCGGCCTGACGCAGGCTTCCCTCGCCCTGACCGAGAACCCTGTCCGCGCCGTCGACCTGCTCGATCAGGTCCGGTTGCTGCTGCCGGGAACCCTCGCGGAGGAGGGAGCCCTGCGCCGCGAGATCTTCACCCTCGGGCAGACCGGCGACCTGACGAAGTTCGAGGCCCTGGCCATCCAGTACCTGCGCCGTTACCCGCATTCGGTCTATGCCGGCAATTTCCGGCAGCGCCTCGGTTTCCAGCTGACCCAGTTCGACGTCGGCCAGGACCCGGCGCGCTTCGCGACGATGAACCGGATCCTGAACGAACTCGGCTCCGACAGCCGACGGGACCTGTACCTGCTGATGGCCCGGACGGCGATCCGGCAGGGAAGGACGGGCGCGACCCTTCTGGCCGCCGACCGGGCATTGGCGCTCTGCGCGCCCGGGAGCCGGGAAGCGCATCAGGCCCGGCTCTACCGGGCAGCGGCCGAGATCGTCAGCCTGGCGACGTTCCAATCGGGGCTACTGACCTTGCGGAGCCTGGACAGGACCAAGCTGCCGGCCGGCGACCTGTCCCTTCTGGCGACGGCGCTGTCGACGGCGGAGGAGATCGGGCGCGGTCTGGAGGGCCGAACGACTCTTCCGGAGGCCAAGGGCCTGTCCCCGCGGCCGGTGCAAGCAGCAGCGGCCGACGGACCCGAAAGCCTGATCCCCAAGGCCCGAGCGACGATCGATCACGTCGATCTGCTCCTCAGCAAGGCGCGTCCGTGACCCCGATCTCCGCCACGGCTCAGAAGTCCTCCCCGAAGCTCGACCGGGACATCTTGGCGCCCAAACCGGAGGCCGATCCGCCGGCTGCGTCGGAGGCGGTCCAGCCGCGTGGGTTCGGGGCGGTCCTGCAGGCGGCCGCGCGTCCCCCCGGGGCCGCCCCTGTCGCGGCCGGACCGGGTGAGGCGGACGAGGAGGCCGGGTTCGCCGAGGCCGCTGGATCGGGGGATGGGCCGGGCGTCTCCGGGACCATCCCGGCCTTGCCGACAACCGACGCCGCCGCGATCCTCGCCGGCATCCTGAGTACGATGCGTCCGGCCGACGTGCCGGCGCCGGCCTCTGTGGCCGGCACCGGGGATGGGTCCCCCCGCCCGGCCGGATCCGCGTCTCCCGGTTCCGGCATCCCCGCGACGACCGGGGATGCCGGCGGCCCGGGAGTGCCGGACGACGTATCCGGCCTCGGACGGGCTCCGGCGGTCGCGGTGCTCGACCGCGCCGTGCACTTCAAGCCCGTCCTGTCCAGCGCGGTGCCGGGCGCCGACACGGCACCGGGCGCCCCTGAGAAACCGGTCACCACCGCGGGGGCGGGCTCTACGCGGCCGACCTTCGCCGCGCCCGGCGCGCCCGCGTCAGCGAAGACTGATATCGCGGCAGATCCGCCTGTCCGGACCGGACGGCCGAACTCCGCCGCCGCCGGGACACCGCAGGTCCCGCTATCGGTCCGAATCCCGCCGGAACCACAGCCGGGCGACAGTGCCCCCGGCAGCCCTGCAGCCGCACCTGATCGGTCGGACGTCCCCAAGCCGGAGGACAGCTGGGCGGTCGTCGGGATCGCAGGTTCCGGCACTGCCAGGACCGTCATGGCCTCAGCCGACCGGCACGCGCCGGCGAACGGCCCGGCCTCCGAATCCCGGGCCGCGGCCGGGGCCGGGCCGGGCACACTCGTTCTCGCCCTGCCGACGATCGCCGCGGCCATCGCGGATGAGATCGCGCGTGCGGCGACACCCGGCCCGGATCCGGTCGGCAATCGTGCCGACCCGGCTGTGGCTCCCCCCCCGGACGGGCCGCTGCGGGTGCTCAGGATCCAACTGAAGCCGGAGGAGCTGGGGACCGTCACGGTGGAGCTGCGGCTCGCGAACGGCCAGCTGGAGACGCACCTGCGGGCCTCGCGGCCGGAGACGGCGACCCTCCTGCACCGGGACGCGGCGATCCTCACCGACCTGCTGAAGCAGGCCAACTATCAGGCCACCGTGACCGTCGGGCCGGCCCGCCCGGCCGATGCGGGGGGCTTTTCCGGAGGCGCCCCGCCCCAGGGGCAGCCCAACTTCACCGATGGGGGCGCACGGCCGGGCACGGGCGAGAACCGGCAGCGTCGGGCGGCGCATCCCTCGGCCACCGGCCGGCACGACGGAGAGCGGATGGATGAAACGGTACGTCCTCGCGACGGCGGCGTTTATCTGTAGCGCGGTCCCGGCCGCGGCGACGGTGTGCGAGGCCGAGATGGGCCGTGCCTCGGCCCGCTACGGAGTGCCCCTCGGCGTGCTCTACGCCGTCGGCCTCACCGAGACGGGCAAGCGCGGCTCGCTCCAGCCCTACGCCATGAATATCGAAGGGAAGGCCTATTTCGCGACCGGGCTCCAGGACGTGCTCGCCCACTTCACCGAGGCGCGCCGCAGGGGTGCGCGCCTGATCGATCTCGGCTGCATGCAGATCAACCATCGCTATCACGGCGGCAAGTTCGGCTCGGTGGAGGCCATGATCGACCCGCACGCGAATGTCGACTACGCGACGCAGTTCCTCCGGGACCTGAAGAAGCGGGAGGGCAGCTGGACGATGGCCGTGGCGCGCTATCATGCCGGCCCGCACAACAACGCGGCGCAGAAGATCTACATCTGCCGGGTGGTGGCGAACATGGTCGCGACGGGCTTCGGCCAATGGACGCCAGCCGCAGCGCAATTCTGCCGGTGATCGGCCGCGTTCGGGACGGCGGCCCGGACGGAGGGATTCGGGCGGGGAGGCGGCATGGAACCAAGCGGACGACCGATGTCTTTCGCCAGAGGCCAGGCATCCGCCGTCGCGCATCGAGCAGGACGGTCGCCCGCGTCCGTCCAACGGCCCGGAGGAGCCGCATGACCGATGCCCCAGATCCGCCGGAGGGGCCATCCGGGAAGACAGCCCTGCTGATCGCCCTGACCCTCGCGGCCATTGCCGCCGCCGCTTACTTCCTGGTCCACATGGATTAGCGCCCGCCGCGGCGGCGACCGGTCCGGCGCCGCCACTACAGGGTTCGGCAATTCCCGTAGGTGACCCTGACCTCATGGCGCTCTTCGGGGTTGAGCTGCGCTTCGACGAAGTTCATCTTGTTCAGGTCGATCAGCAGGAAATAGACGCCGTTCTGGCATTTGATCGCGTTGCGCGGCGTGCGTTCGTTCAGCCGCGGCGATGCGGTCTGGCACTCGTAATAGTCGGAGCGCCCGGCCGAGATCACGGTCAGCAGGCCGCCGCTGGTGACCAGCGAGAAGGTCCGGGCCTTGTGGGGCTGCGGTTTCGCCCCCTCCGGCGGGTCGGGATCGAGACCGACCGACCCCTCCTCCGTACAGGTCATCGGACGGCGCAGCTGAGCGGCCGACGGCGTGATGCTCAGCAGGAGGAGCGCACCGGCGAGCGCTACCCGTTTCGCGATCATCGGCGGAGGATCCGTGATTCGTGGGTAGTTTCTACCGACAAGCTAAGCCACGTTCCATCCGTGTAAATGCCGCATGCTCCAGTGGACAGGCCGTTCAACAGATTTGCCGTCCCATTCGATTGTCCGAAGCGAATATTTATGCGTTCGATCGGTCCCGGCGCGGCCGGCCTGACGCTGCCCGGCCGGCCAGGCCGGTCCCCGCACCGGCGGCGCACACGCTAATCCTCGGGCGCACCCGGATTGTCGTTGGCGGCCGCATCCGCGTCGCGTCGCGCCGCGATCGCCGTTCCGATCTCCAAGAGCAGCAGCCGAGACAGGAGTTGCATCGTCGCCGTGCCGTTCGAAACAAGGAGGTGATGGGCCGCGATGGTCGCCTCCACCATGCGGTCAAAACCGTCGTCGTCGGACATGGCGGGGCAATAACCTGGTTGAATGCAGAGCATACAACTTAAAGGTAAGGATCCGGTTCGATCGCCCGCCCACAAACAGGCTTCCCCGTGCGCCCGACCGCCCGAGCCGACGCTCTGCTGGGGCGACTGGCCGAGGCGCTCGGGCATCCGGTCGAGATCTTCTTCGCGGAGGTCGGCCCGGAAGCCGCACCGGACCGCGAACCGATCGCGACCCTGGAGCTGCTCCGCCTGTGGAGCGCCCTGCGGGAGCCGCGGAGCCGGCAGCGGGTCCTGGCCGTCGCCCGGCAGGAAGCCCGCGCCCTGCGCGAGACCCGGGCGGACGACGCGGGCCCCCGCTGATCGCACCGGTCGCGCGCCCGGGCCGGGTCGGTGTGGACCGCTCTACTGCGCCGCCGGAGCGGGCACGGCCGCGTAGGTCAGGGCCATCGCGGGCAGGCCGGGCGCCGCAGGTGCGGCCGGCTTGTCCAGCTTGGCCGCGCGGCGGTCGCGTTTCTCGTAGAAGGCGTTGCCGCCGGCGACGGCCACGTAGTGCATGTTGTCGTAGGGGTAGTGCCGGCCCGCGGTGTGGAAGTACATCGCCTTTCCGACCTTCGGGTGGCGCTCCCCGGCCAGGACGGCGTCGGCGGCGTCGGCGACCTTCAGCAGGTCCTTCTCCTGCATCGGCTTGGTGAGGACGCCCGGCGCGAATTGCCCCGGCTGCCCGACCACCGCGCAGATGCCGCCCGGGAAGATCGCGTTCTCCAACCGGTTCATCACCACCGTGCCCACCGCGACGAGCCCGTCGCTGTCGCTGCGGTTCGATTCGAAGTACATGGCGCGGCCGAGGCAATCGCGCTCGGCATCGCTGACGAC
Organism: Methylobacterium sp. P5_C11; assembly: GCF_054049775.1. Lineage (NCBI taxonomy): Bacteria > Pseudomonadati > Pseudomonadota > Alphaproteobacteria > Hyphomicrobiales > Methylobacteriaceae > Methylobacterium > Methylobacterium sp. P5_C11. The sequence goes on from NZ_JBFULS010000053.1 coordinate 17,735, forward strand.
CATCGGCGCTTTACGGTCGGGGATCGAGCCCGTCGTGAGAACCGGCGAGGCGGTGTTGCAGGCCCCCAGGCCGCCGGCCGTTGCCAGGACGATCAGTGCAGGACCGATCCGCGTCCTCTCGCTACCCCGCATGCATGTGCGCTCCGTGCTCGCCCAACCTGGCCGCATCGGGCGAGGCCCCGCCCGTGCGAAGGCGAAGCTTGACCGCACGTTCGCGGCGAGGATGTGGCAGCGGCATCCGCGCCTTCGGGACCGGCCCGGGGCCGAGGCGGGCTCCATAAGGCCGCCGACAGGTCCCGGGACCGCACTGTCGCTGCCGCGCCCCGGGGGCGCCACAGGGCCTGCCGCCTGGCTTCGGCGTGTTGACGTGGCCCGCCCGCCCGACGGATGGTAGGCGTGACGGTTTCCTTCGGGGATCAAAAGGGAACGCGGTGAGGGCTCGCCCCGAAGCCGCGGCTGCCCCCGCAACTGTGAGCGGCGAGCCCTTCACCACCACGTCACTGGGTCACCCCGGGAAGACGGTGCGAGGGCGGCGACCCGCGAGCCAGGAGACCTGCCGTCAGCCGTGGTCACACGCGAAACGCGCCGGGCGGGGTGTCCTGGCGGGTGTCGAGGCGCCCGCGCGCGAGCACGGACGCCGAGGCCTCGTTCGCGGTGACGTGCCACTGCCGCCGCCCGAGATCCCGTGACCCGTCTTGCCCGCCGCTCCGCGCTCCCCATCCTCGCCGCACTGGCGAGCCTGACATCCGCGGCCTCCGCCCTGGACCGGACCGGGCCGGACCCCACCGAGACGCGACTCGACGAGATCTCGGTGACCGCCGAACCCGCCGCGGCCGCGGCTCCGCAAATCGGTCCCTCCGCGAGCGCAGGCTATGTCGGAGGCACGACCGGCATCGGCGGGATCAGCACGCCCGTGGACTCCGCCAGCTCCGGGCTCATCACGGGTCCGCAGGTCAACAGCCGCCCCGTGACCCGCCCCGGAGAAGTTTTGGAAGCGGTGCCGGGCCTGATCGTCACCCAGCATTCCGGTGAGGGGAAGGCCAACCAGTTCTTCCTGCGCGGCTTCAACCTCGACCACGGCACCGACATCGCCCTGTCCCTGGACGGCATGCCGCTCAACATGCGTACCCACGCCCACGGCCAGGGCTACGCCGACATCAACGTCCTGATTCCCGAACTCGTCGGCGCGGTGGAGTTCCACAAGGGGCCGTACTTCGTGCGCGACGGCGACTTCGCCTCCGCGGGGTCGGTGCGGATCGACTACCTCGACGCGACACCCAAGAACGTCGCCCTGACCTCGATCGGCAGCTTCGGCTACAAGCGCGCCCTGTCGATCACCACTGTGCCGCTGGGCGAGGGCAACCTGCTCCTGGCTGGCGAGGCGCAGGTCTACGATGGGCCGTGGGTCGTCCCGGACGCGCTGCGCAAGATCAACGGGGTCGCCCGCTACAGCCAGGGCACGGCGCTCGACGGCTTCTCGGTCACCGGCATGGCCTACGCGGCGCGCTGGACGGCGACCAACCAGATCCCGGAGCGGGCCGTCACCGAGGGGCTGATCAGCCGCTACGGCACGATCAACCCCACGGACGGCGGCGACACTTCCCGCTTCTCGATCTCGGGCAAGTTCAGCGCGACGGACGACACGGGCGTGACAAGGGCCTCGGCCTACGTGATCCGCTCGCAGCTCAACCTGTTCAACGACTTCACCTACTTCCTCAACGATCCCGTCAACGGCGACCAGTTCCACCAGCTCGACCAGCGCATCATCGGCGGCGGCGAGGCGTTGCATATCTTCCAGGGGGACCTGTTCGGGCGGCCGATGGAAAACGAAATCGGCGTTCAGACCCGGACCGACTCGATCCGCGTCGGATTGTTCAACACCACGAACCGCCAGTACCGGTCCGGCGTGCTCGACGATCGCGTGCTGGAGACAAGCGGGGCCTTCTACTTCGACAACCGGGTCCGCTGGACCGACTGGCTGCGCACCGCGATCGGCTTCCGCGCGGACGGCTACTATGCGCGCGTCGTCTCGGACACACCCGCCAACTCCGGCAACGCGCGAGACGGCATCGTCAACCCGAAGCTGGGCCTGACCCTCGGCCCGTGGTTCGATACCGAACTCTACGTGAATTACGGCGGCGGCTTCCACTCGAACGACGTGCGCGGCGTGACCGCCACCGTCGATCCGACGAGTTCGCTGTTCAACACCACGCGCTCGCCGTTCCTGGTGCCGTCCACGGGCTACGAGATCGGGCTGCGCAACCGCTCGATCGCCGGGCTGGAGACGAGCCTCGCCCTGTTCCGGCTCGACTTCGCCTCGGAGAACCTGTTCCAGGGGGATAGCGGCACGACGGAGCCGAGCCGCCCGACCCGGCGCTTCGGCGTCGAGTGGACGAACCGTTACGCGGTGACGCCCTGGCTGTCGCTGGAGGGCGACCTGACGATCACCAACGCCCGGTTCTCGGACTACGACCCGGTGGGCAACCGGGTGCCTGAGGCCCCCACCACCATCGCGTCGGCGGGCGTCACGTTCGGCGAGCCGCTCGGCTGGTTCGGCGCCCTGAGGTTCCGCTACTTCGGACCGCGTCCGCTGATCGAGGACAACGCGATCCGGTCGCGGCCGACCGCGCTGTTCAACGGCCGGGTGGGCTATAACTTCGAGACTGGCATCAGCGTCTCGCTGGACGTGCTGAACCTGACCAACAGCAAGTCCGACCAGATCACCTACGCGTACGTGTCCCGCCTGCCCGGCGAGCCGGCCGAGGGGCTCGTCGACCGCGTGCTCCACCCGGTGGAGCCCACGGCCGTGCGCCTGACGATCGCGGGGCGGTTCTGAGGATGCGCGGTGGTCAGTGCTGGCCCTGCCCGGCGGCCAGGATGGTCACGCCCACGGCGATCACCCCGATACCGGCCAGCAGGGTCGGGTTGAGCGCCTCGCCGTACAGCCACGCGCCGCCGAGCGCCGCGCCGATCATGCCGACCCCCGACCAGATCGCGTAGACGACGCCGATGGGCAGCATGTCCATGCTGGTCGACATCAGCCACAGGGCGGTGCCGTATCCGAGGGCCACGATCACCGTCGGCCCCGGGCGCGTGAGGCCCTCGGCGGCCTTCAGCGCGAGGGTGGCGGTCACCTCTGCGCCGATGGCGAGCCCGAGGATCAGGTACGGATTCATGGCACGGCGACCTTTCGGGCTGTCGGGGCAGCGTGAATCGGGCGATCGAGGCGTGGAGAACCGGTTTCGAATCGGACGCCCGAGCAGACGGGGAGTCGACGGGCCGGCCCAACTCTGCGGCGAAGCGGCTGCAGGATCGCGGCGGACGACCGGCACATCGCCACAGAATCCATGAACATTTCCGAACCGGCGCCCGAGATCTTCACCGACGACGGAGGGCGTCCGTCCCGGGCGGGGACCGAGTGGGGCTTTCGTTAAGGCCTGCCCCTCACGGTGGCCGCGCGCCGGCCCCCGCCGCGGGAGCGGCCGCGCCACGGCGACGATTCAGAGCGACACAGACCCAGCATGACCGCGTCCTCGGCGATCCCGGATTCTCCGGCCCGCACACGCCGGGGCCGCCGGTGGGGCGTGATCGCCGCGGCGGGCGCGACCGCCGTGGCGGGCTGCGCCTGGACCGCCGCCGCGCTGATCAACGTCCCCGATCCCCTGACCCTCACGGCGCTGGCGGTGATCGAGCCGTCGTCGGTGGGCACGTGGTTCCCGAGCCGGATCGTCCAGGCCCCGGCACGGGGGAGCGAGCTGCCGGCCCGGCCGCGCCCGATCCTCGACCGCGTCCCCTGGAAGGGGAAGACGGTCCCGCTGATGACGGTGCTGGAGGCCACCCACACCAATGCCTTCCTGGTGGTGCAGGACGGGGGACTGATCCACGAGTGGCAGCGCCCGGGCACCGGACCGGAGACGCTGTTCCCGTCCTGGTCGGTGGCGAAGTCCGTCGTCTCGCTGCTGGTGGGCGCCGCGGTGGCGCGGGGCCAGCTCGCCGAGACCGACCGCGTCTCCGCCCTCCTGCCCGAGCTGAAGAACGGCGCGGTCTTCGGACAGATCACCGTGCGCAACCTCCTCGACATGGCGAGCGGGATCGCCGTGCCGGAGAACTACGATCCCCGACACCCCCTGACCGGCACCGCCGGGATGTACCTGACGCGAGACATCACGGCCTTCGTGCGCGACAACGCCCATCTGGCGTTCAAGCCCGGCAGCAAGGGCCGCTACCGCAGCATCGACACCGAGCTGCTCGGCCTGATCCTCGCCCGGATCGAGGGCAGGCCGCTGGCCGACATCCTCTCGGAGCGGATCTGGAAGCCGATGGGCGCCCAGGCCGACGCCACCTGGAACCTCGACCGGCCCGGCGGGATCGAGAAGGCGTTCTGCTGCATCAACGCGACGGCCCGGGACTTCGCCCGCCTCGGCCTGCTGGTGGCCGATCAGGGCCGTCTGAACGCCAACCGCATCATCCCGGCCCGCTGGATCGAGCGGATCATGACGCCGGCCCAGCGCGCGGTCGACGGCTGGCAGTACTCCGCCCAGTGGTGGCACGCGCCCGGCGGCGACGACGACGACATCTCGGCGATCGGCGTCTACGGCCAGTACATCTACGTCAACCGCGAGACCGGCACGGTGATCGTGAAGCTCAGCGACCACGGGGCGGAGCAGGACGAGATCGAGACGCTCGCGGTGATGCAGGCCATTGCGGCCGATCTCGCCGCCGGCCGCGCCGCCGCGGCCGGCAAGACCCCCTGAGGGGGGGCGCGCGTTCCGCCTCAGGCCTCGGTCGGTCCCGCCTCCGTCCCGGCGGGCTGCCGGCCGATCCGGCCCAGGCGCGTCAGGCTCCGTGCCCGCCAGTTGCGCAGGACCCGCCATCCGACGCGCCTCCAGGCGATCGACGGCACCGGCGAAGCGGGATCGACGAGGGCGCTCAGCGCCCGCGTGTAGTCGAGCACCAGGCCCGGGGTCCACGTCATGGACCGCGCGCCGCCGCGCAGGAAGGCGGCGGCCCAGAATTCCGGCGTGGTCAGCGCCGCGGCGAGCGTCCGCCAGGGATGGCCGCCGCGGCTGAACGCGCCCTCGACGGCGACGTCCAGAGACCGGGCCACCGTGGTGGAGCAGTTGCGGCTGATGAAGTTGTAGGTGGTGTCCGCGCTGTAGCGCGCCCAGAATGCCCGCAGCCGGGCGGCGTCGATGCCGTTCAGCCGCACCGCCACCGTCGCCGGACACCAATCCGCCACCTCCGCGTCGTGGGAGGGCAGGAAGCGCCCCGGCACGTCGTTCTCGGGACCGGCGCGCAGGCTCGACCGCAGATTGGCAGGTGAGCGGTCGATCTCCACCGCCGGATAGTGGCTGACGTAGAGGTCGTCCTCCAGCAGGAGGGCGGCGTGGCCCGTGGAGAACCGCCCCGCCTTGTCGACGGAGGCGACGTAGCGCCGGATCAGGCGCTGACCTGCGGGCGTCGTCGCCTGCCCGGTGGGCGTCCAGACATAGACCGTCAGGCCGCCGGGCTCGGCGGCGCAGCCGGGCTCGGCGGCGGCGCCGGACAGGGCCGGCTCGGCGACGCCCAGGCGCCGCGTCCGCAGGCCGACCAGCGCGAGGTTGGCGCCGTTCAGGATCAGGAACATCCCGATGCAGTAGCCCACCGTGCCGGCGTACCACGTCGGCCACGGCTGGAGATGGAACACCCCGAAGGCGATGCTGAGGCCCCCGAGGGCCACTGACGCCCGCCAGCCGGCGAATTTCAGCAGGCCCGCGATCGTGATCCGGACCAGACCGTCGACCACGAAGGCGATGCCGAAGATCATGGCGAGCAGGAAGGTGCTGTGCCGCGTGGCCATCATGATCAGGACGGCCATGACCGACAGCAGGCCCCCCTTGAAGAGGCGCAGCCGGCGGGCGGCGCCGATTGCCGACAGCCCGACGGCGAGGGAACTCACGCCCTCCGCGAGCAGGATCAGGCCGAACCACCGGTCTGGGACGTGGAGCGCCCCGTCGAGGGAATCGACCACCACCAGGATGCCGAGCGACGACCACAGCAGGCCCATGGCGCCGATGAGGTGCCAGTGCCGGCGGACCGCGGCCCGCCCGACGAGGAGCATCCAGAGGGGCGCCGTCCGGCCGCCGGCCGCCTCCGCGCCGTCCGGCTCGAACGCGTCGCGCGTCGACAGTGCGCGCGGCATGGAGGTCGGACACGGTCCGGACATAGGGTCGCCCTCGAAAGCGCTTCGACGCGTCGGTCGCACAGATGACGCCGTGCCGTCACGGCCGGAGCCCGTCGCCCGGYACGCGCGCGTTCGGCGAAGCGCCCGGGGCGCACGATCCACAACTTGGCTGATGACTTTGTTAATCGCGGCGTCGCCCGGACATCCGCCGGTGCGGACCGCCCTCGGATCGCCGGACTGAAGCCCGGATTCCCGCCGTGCCCCGGTCGGTCGCGGTCCGGCGGGGCGGAAAGGTCAGGGCGGGGCTCCGCCCGTCGCGGGTCGAGATCCCGTTCAGGCCCTGTCTCCAAACCTGATTCGTGGGTCCGCAGCCCGTCATCGTGAGACCATCCGAAGTCATCGCCGACAGGCGGCCGATCCAAAGATCGACACTGCGCAATATTTGCTGCGCATCCGAAGCAGAGCAACCTCATGTTGCCTCACCGGAACAAAAATTGTTCAAAGATCATCTTGAGATAAACTGTAGACAAATCGCACCGATTTTGTATTGTTACGTGCCGATCTTGGCAGACGCGAAGCAATTTGGCGCACGATTGGGCGGTAAATGCTGATCCTGGAATCGGCTTTATCGATGCGCCAGTCTTCATGCCTCGCTTCTCACGACTGGGGGATCCATGAACACTATCGATTTGCACGAAAAGTCGACGGATCTGAACACAGATCTGATCAAGTGCACGACATCGTTGGTTGCGGCCTACGTGTCTCGGAATGCGGTGGGCGTGGGGGACCTGCCGGTTCTCATCGACCAGGTGCACTCGGCCATCACGGTGCTGCAGGGCGGCGGCTCCGGATCGGGTGCGGGCTGGACCGGCCCGACCGCGGCGCAGATCGAGGCCTCGATCCAGGAGGATGGCCTGATCAGCTTCATCGACGGCCGCTCCTACAAGACCCTGAAGCGCCACCTCACCGCGCACGGGCTCACGCCGGAGCGCTACCGGGCCAAGTACGGCCTGCCCGCCGACTACCCGATGGTCGCCCCGGGCTACGCCGCCAAGCGCTCGGAGATCGCCAAGGCGATCCAGCTCGGCCACAAGGCGGCCTGAGCACGATCCGCGCCGCATTGCCCGCCATCGATGGGCCGCGCGGTCCGCCATTTCGAGCACTGCGGAGTGGCGCGCCGGGTGCCGGATCGCGGCGCGATCCGGCACCCGGTCCGACCGGGCGGGCATCCGCACCGAGGCGCCGGGGGCGTGGTCGGACGGATCCTGCGCGCCGGCCCCGCCGATCGCTTGCGGCGCTCAGGCCCGGGCGACCGCCAGGGTCCCGTCATCGATGGGAACGAAGCGGACACCCGCCCGGTGCAGGGCCTCGACCGCGTGCAGGCGGGACCGACTGCCCCGATGCTCGCTATCCTCCTCCAGGCGCCGCACCGTGGAATGCGACAGGCCGCTCGCCTGGGCGAGATCCATCATCGACCAGTCGAGGAGAGCCCGCGCGGCGCGCAGGTGGTGCCCGGCCACCGACTGCTCCAGCCCCTCGGGCAGGCCGACCGGGGCCGGTGCGTGGTTGCGGACGGGATATTTGAGACCGCCGCGGCCGAGATAGGTTCCGTCCGGGTCCCAGATCGGCATCGTGAGGATCCGGAAGTGCCAGAGCTCGCCGTTGGCGAGGCGCTCGTGGGCCGTGCCCTGGAAGAACGCCCGCCGCTCGATCTGCTCCAGGGCCGCCGCCCGCAAGGCCCGGCGTTCCTCCGGGACGACCATGAGATACGGATCGGCGCAGATCTCGTCGAGCGGCAGGCCGTGGACCTCGGCGACCGTGAACGGGATCTCCCGGATGAGGTCGAGCCCCATCGAGAAGGTCGTGATGTGCTCGGTGAGATAGAGCGCGCCCTGGCGGCGGCGGTCCTCGTGCCGCAGGCGGGCCAGGCGCTCGCGGTCGCTGACATCGAGGGCGGTCCCGTTGAGGGCGACGGGCCGCCCCTCGGCCGAGAACCGCACCTCCATCGCCAGCGAGAGGGTGCGTGCCGTGCCGTTCGGCCGGATCACCCGGACGATGACCTCGCGGGGGACCTGGCCCTGCCGGATATCGGCGAGCGTGGGCATCAGGGCTCGATCCTCCGGATGGATCAGGCTCAGCAGCAGGTCGTAGCGCGCCTTCGCGGCATTCGGGACGAGACCGAGCAGCCGGTAGAATCCCGGAGACCAGACCAGTTCCCCGCCCGCGAAAACCCAGCTCCAGGCGCCACTCATCCCGCGACCTTCCGTGAGGGTCAGGAATTCGCCCGCAGAAAACGTCAGAGCACTTAAGGCCGTATGGAACATCTCAGCACCACATGGATCGCATCGGCGATTCCCAAGTTTCGAGGAATAATTTTTCTACATAAAATTCAGAATTCATTCATAGCAGATTCCGAGAAACGCACCGACATCTTCACCGGAGCGACCATCATACAGTGCCTTATTGAAAAGCGACATGGCGCCATCTTGGAAATTGCTTCGGATTCGACGCGGTCGCGGCACCGGCAGTCCGAAGCCGCCCAGCCCGGCTTGCATGACGCGCCACCGCTCTGGCACCGGCGCACCCAGCCTCCCGTCCCGCCCCGCCATGTTGTGGACCCGTCATGGAACACTTCGCGTTTCGGAGGTATGATTTTCCATGATCGCTTTGCCATGATTGTTCCACACAGATCGCCGACCATGGCTCATGACACCAAAAATACTCAGTCTTTGTTTTATTCGTTTCGATCATAGACAAGACTGTCGACACAATAATTGTATTGATTCTCCAATAAAATCCAGAATTATTTCTACTGCCAATGATCATTGCTATCCGGACAACGAGTCATCGGTCGCGCCACCCCGATCTCCGGATCGAGCCGGCGGGAATCGGGGCCGGGCGGGAGATTGACAGAGCGGGCCGAACAATGCGGGGAGACGGCATCGCGCATCGGGAGGAACCGCATGAGGGTCGCCTGCATCGGCGAGTGCATGGTCGAGCTGTCCGAGCGCCCGGACGGGACTCTGGTCCGCGGCTTCGGCGGCGACACGCTGAACACCGCGCTCTACCTCGCGCGCCTCGGCGTCGCGGTCGATTACGTGACCGCGCTGGGCGACGACGTCTGGAGCGACGAGATGGCGGCCGCCTGGGGCCGCGAGGGCATCGGCCTCGACCGGGTCCGGCGGCTGCCGGGCCGAATGCCGGGGCTCTACATCATCCGCACGGATGCGGACGGCGAGCGCAGCTTTCACTACTGGCGCGACCGCGCCGCGGCCCGGGACCTCTTCACCGAGGCGGGCTCCGCCGAGACCGAGGCGGAGCTCGCCGGCTACGACCTCGTCTACCTGTCCGGCATCAGCCTCTCGCTCTACGGCGAGACCGGACGCGCCGCCCTGTTCGAGACCCTGTCGCGCCTGCGGGCGCGGGGCGGGCGGGTCGCCTTCGACACCAACTACCGCCCCCGCGGCTGGCCCGACCGGGACGAGGCCTGGGCGGCCTTCCGTGCGGCCCTGGCGCTGGCCGACCTGATCTTCGCCTCGGCGGAGGATCTGGACTGGCTGTTCGGTGCGGCGGGCGCGGACGAGGTCCTGTGCCACCGCGACCGGGCCGAGATCGTGCTCAAGGGTTCGGACGGATCGGGGCCGGTCGCCCGGGTGCTGTACGGCCCGGCCGACACCACCGTGCCGGCCGGGCCGGCGGCGCGGGTCGTCGACACGACGGCCGCGGGGGACAGCTTCGCGGCGGGCTACCTCGCCGCGCGGATCGCCGGGCTGCCACCGGAGGCCGCCGCCGCCGAGGCGCATCGCCTCGCCGGCACGGTGATCGGGCATCGCGGCGCCGTGATTCCCCGGGACGCGATGCCGGCTCCCGCCGTCCKGCCGCCCGGCCCGGACGCCTGAGGGCCGGCGGGGCCGGACGCTGCGCCCTTGAGGCGGGGAAGCGCAACCGCTACCTCTGCCGTCGGGGGATGGCCCCCGCAGCAGGATCGCCGCGCGTGGTGCGGCCGAGAGGGCACCCGTGGCGCCGAGTCCCCCGCCGATCCAGGTACCCGAGCCCGACGCCGCCGCGACGGGCGGCGGCGCCCCGAAGACGCGGGTCAGCGCCCGCGGCCGGCTGCGGACCTACTTCCTCACCGGCGTCATCGTGGCCGGCCCCCTCGCGATCACCGCCTACATCACCTGGTGGTTCATCGCGCTGATCGATTCGTTCGTGAAGCCGCTGGTGCCGGCGAGCTACCTGCCGGACCATTACCTGCCGTTCTCGATCCCGGGGCTCGGCCTGGTCATCGCCTTCCTGGCGGTGACGCTGCTCGGATTCCTCACGGCCAACCTCGTCGGGCGGTCGGTCATCGAGTTCGGCGAGGTCCTGCTGGCCCGCACCCCGGTGATCTCCGGCCTCTACAAGGGCCTGCGGCAGATCTTCGAGACGCTGTTTTCCGCCAACGGCACCTCGTTCCGCACGGTGGGGCTGGTGGAATTCCCGGTGAAGGGCACGTGGTCGGTGGTGTTCCTGTCCGCCCCCGCGGCCCACGAAGTCGAAGGGGCGCTGCGGGCGCGGGGCGCCGCCGCGGACGACCTCGTCGGCGTGTTCCTGCCCTGCGCGCCCAATCCGACGACGGGCTTCTTCTTCTACCTGCCCCGGGCCGAGGTGGTTGAACTCGCCATCAGCGTCGACGACGCCGCCAAGCTGGTGATGTCGGCCGGGGTGATCCAGCCGGAGGACCCGCAGGGCCGGCTCAACGCCATGGCGGCCTCCCTGCGGACGGCGCAGCAGGCGGGCGGCTCGGCGCTGCAGCGGGAGCCGCAGGACGCGTGAGCGCCGCGCGCGGGAACGGGCGCCTGTCCGGGACCATCGGCCATGAAAAAGGCCGCCCCGCGCCTGCGGGGCAGCCCTGGACTTCCATCCTGTCGGTGCGGCTCAGCGCTGCAGCGAGGCCGTCTGCGGCGCGATGGTGGGCGGGGTCGCCTGTGCGACCGTCACGGCGCTGCGCGGCGCCGTCGGCACCCAGCCGGTGGCGCATTGCAGGGTGAGGGCGAGGCCCAGGGCGATGCAGAGCCCGTTGGCGACCAGCCAGAATGGCCGGGCGGCCCGCCGCACGGCGGCCTGCAGCTCGTCCGCGGTCTTGCTTGCCGCCTCGGCGGCGCGGTCCGAGATCGGCAGAAGCCAGGGCTCGGTCGGCAGCGCTTGGATACCGGCCATCTCGTGGGAGCCCGGCAGGTTTTGGAACAGTCCATTCGACATGTCCGTCCTCCAGATTCGTCCGTGATGTCCCGGCTTACCGGGCCATTCGTTCATCTCCAGTTAAGGGAAGAATATGGCTGATGCAAGGTCACGAGGCCTGCCCGCGGCCCTCCCGGTCGCCGACGAGGCGCCGCCAAGCTTCCGCTCAGCGCCGGCAAATCTTTGAAATCACTGCAATTTTTCGAAACCCTGTGGCAAAGCCGCATCGGACGACCGATCTGGCCGATCGGGGACGATGACGGCCTCGACCGTTCATGAACGTCGGACTTTCCTGAACGACGCCGTTCATGGCGCCGTTCATCCGGCGCCGATCAGCCGGATCGCGGCCTCGCGTTCGAACAGGTAGAGGAGCGCCCGCAGGGCCTGCCCCCGGGGGCTCTTCAGGCCGGGATCGCGCTCCACGATCAGCCGGGCGTCGTCGCGGGCGGCCTCCAGCAGGGCGCCGTCGCTCTCCAGCCGGGCCAGGCGGAAGGCGGCCATCCCCGACTGCCGGGTGCCGAGCACCTCGCCCTCGCCGCGCAGCTTCAGGTCCGCCTCGGCGATCCGGAAGCCGTCCTCGCTCGACCGCATCATCTCGAGCCGCGCCCGCGAGACCTGCCCGAGGGGTCCCCGGTAGAGCAGCAGGCAGGACGAGGCCCTGGAGCCGCGCCCGACCCGGCCCCGGAGCTGGTGGAGCTGCGCCAGCCCGAACCGCTCGGCGTGCTCGATCACCATGATGGTGGCCTCGGGCACGTCGACCCCGACCTCCACCACGGTGGTCGAGACCAGGAGCTTGGTCTCCCCGGCGGCGAAGCGGGCCATGGCGGCATCCTTGTCGGGACCCGGCATCTTGCCGTGGATCAGCCCGACCGCGTCGCCGAAATGCTTGCGCAGGTCGTCGAAGCGCTCGGCCGCGGCGGCGAGGTCGACGAACTCGGATTCCTCCACCAGCGGGCAGATCCAGTAGACCCGCTCGCCCCCGGCGATCGCCCGGGCGAGGCCGGCCACGACCTCGTCGATCCGCTCGGTGGACAGGGTCAGGGTGCGGATCGGCTGCCGGCCGGCGGGCTTCTCGTCGAGGATCGACACGTCCATGTCGCCGAAGAAGGTCAGCGCCAGGGTGCGGGGGATCGGCGTCGCGGTCATGACCAGGAAGTCCACCGCCTCGCCCTTGGCCCCGAGGGCGAGGCGCTGGTGAACGCCGAACCGGTGCTGCTCGTCCACCACCGCGAGGCCGAGGTCGCGGAAGGTGACCGCCTCCTGGAACAGGGCATGGGTGCCGACCAGGATGTCGATCGCGCCCGCGGCGAGGTCGGCCAGCGTGCTCTTGCGCTCCGCGGCCCGGTCGCGGCCGGTCATCAGGCGCAGGCGCAAACCGCCGGCCAGGGGCTTCAGCCGCTCGAAATGCTGCCGGGCGAGGATCTCGGTGGGCGCCATCAGGGCGGCCTGACGCCCGGCCTCCACCGCCGAGGCCATGGCGAGCAGGGCCACCGCGGTCTTGCCCGAGCCGACATCGCCCTGGAGCAGGCGCAGCATCCGGCGGGGCGCGGCGAGGTCGGCGCGGATCTCCGCCACCGCCCGGCCCTGCGCGCCGGTCAGCGCGAAGGGGAGGGCGGCCTCGATGCGGGCGCTCAGGGCGCCGTCGCCGGCATTGACCCGGCCGGCCTTGCGCCGCTGGCGGGCGCGCAGGAGGGCGAGCGCCAGCTGGGAGGCGAGGAGTTCGTCGTAGGCGAGCCGCCGCCGGGACGGGGTCGCGGGCGGCGGCTGGAGCGGATCCTCGGCCTTGGGGGGCGCCTCCTCGGGCCGGTGCTCGAGGCGCAGGGCCTCCGCGAAGGCGGGCAGGCGGTTCTTCTCCAGCCAGGCCGGATCCTGCCATTCCGGCAGGACCGGCAGGCGGTCGAGGGCCGCCACCGCGAGCTTGTTGATCGCCCGCGAGGTCAGCCCCTCCGTGGCCCCGTAGACCGGCTCGACGGCGGGCAGCTCGGCCAAGCCCGCCTCGTCCACGATCCGGGACGGGTGGACCATCTGGCGGGTGCCGTCCCAGAGGTCGATCCGGCCGGTGATGTAGCGGTGCGCCCCGAGCGGCAGCATCTTCTCCACCCGGGCGCGGGGCATGCCGAAGAACACCAGGGTGATGTCGCCGGTGGCATCCTCCACCAGCACCCGGTGCGGGCGCCGGCCCGCTCCGGCCTGGGCCGGGCGGTGCCCCACCACGGTGACGCCGATCGTCACCGGCTCGCCCACGGGGGCGTCGCTGATCGAGCCCATGAGCTTCCGCGCGACGCCGCCCTGGGGCAGGTGGAACAGCAGGTCCACCACCCGGGCCTCGCGCTCGGGGGTGCCGAGCAGCTTCTCGATGAGCGGCGCCATCTTCGGCCCGATCCCCGGCAGGGCGCGGGCCGGCGCGAAGAGCGGATCGAGGAGGCTCGGCCGCAGGGCGGGCGCGGCGGGCGCGCGGCCGGCCTCCCCCTCCGCGGCCTCGGCCGCGTCGGAATCCTTCAAGGCCGGGTCCTGAGTCGCGCGTGCATCTGTCATGGCGGTTCGGCGGACATGGTGCCGGAGGCGCCTTATCATCCGGTGCATCCCGGCGCGCCAGTGCGGCGGGAGGGGGACCGCCCCCGGAGATCGATCCCATGGCCAGCGACTTCCTGCCGGGCTTCGACCGGCACCGGATCGAGACCGCACCCGGCGTGACGATCCACGCCCGCTCGGCGGGCTCCGGGCCGCCGGTCCTGCTGCTGCACGGCCACCCGCAGACCCTGTCCACGTGGCTCCACGTCGCCCCGCGCCTCGCCGAGACCCGCAGCGTGGTGGCCATGGACCTGCGCGGCTACGGCGATTCGGGAAAGCCCCCGGGGGGCGAGCGCCACGTCGCCTATTCCAAGCGCGCCATGGCGGCCGACGCGGTGGCGGTGATGCGGGCGCTCGGCCACGACCGGTTCGCCGTGGTCGGCCACGACCGGGGCGGCCGCGTCGCCCACCGCCTCGCCCTCGACCACGCCCAGGCCGTCGCGCGGATCGCCCTGTTCGACATCGCCCCCACGGCGACCATGTACGCGCGCACCGACAAGGATTTCGCCACCCGGTACTTCTGGTGGTTCTTCTTCATCCAGCCCCACCCCCTGCCGGAGACGCTGATCGGGGCCGATCCGGAATACTTCCTGCGCCATCACGTCGAGGGCCAGTCCAAGACGCCCGGCTCGCCGCCGCCCGACCTCTTCGCCGAGTACCTGCGCTGCTACGCCGACCCCGCCTGCCGCCACGCGATCTGCGAGGATTACCGGGCGGCGGCCGGGATCGACTTGGAGCACGACGCCGCCGATGCGCAGGCGCGGATCACCGCCCCGCTCCTGGCGCTCTGGGGGGCGAGGGGCGTGGTCGGCCAGACCTACGACGTGCTGGAGACGTGGCGCGAGAAGGCCACCGCCGTCTCCGGCCGGGCGCTGGATTGCGGTCACACCCTTCAGGAGGAGCGGCCGGAGGAGGTCGTTTCGGAGCTGGCGGCGTTCCTGAGCTGACGGGGCTCAGCCGCCGGCCCGGACCGGGTCGACCGCACGGTGCGCCGGACCCGGGCGGGGCGAGGGACACGGACAGCGTGGAGACGGCCGCGGCGGCGAGGCGGACGGGGGCACCGGATCGCTCCGGCCTGAGGCCGCCGGGCTGCGGCGCTGTGGCCTTCGCGGATCAGGGTTGGCAGAGACACCGGAATGCTCAGATACGGGCACGGGCCGCGCGGAGAAGACGCCGCGGCCCCGGCCGGCCGCCGGGCACCCGATGGGTGGCCGGTCGACGGGGGACCGA
This sequence comes from Methylobacterium sp. P5_C11, assembly GCF_054049775.1. NCBI lineage: Bacteria > Pseudomonadati > Pseudomonadota > Alphaproteobacteria > Hyphomicrobiales > Methylobacteriaceae > Methylobacterium > Methylobacterium sp. P5_C11. The sequence continues at coordinate 32,919 of NZ_JBFULS010000053.1, forward strand.
GCGGAGATCGTGCGGGGCAGCATGTCGGTAGGAGCCAAGGCCGCAGGGGCCGTCACCGGGTCCGTCACGGGGTCCGGGACACCGTTCGAGGTTGCCGTGGTCGGGGCCGGGGCCGCGGGGCTCGCCGCGGCGCTGGCGGTCGCCCGGGAGGGGATTCCGACGGCGCTGGTCGGCCGCCACGCCCCCGTGGCGGACGGGCGAACCGTCGCGCTCCTCGACGGGTCGGTGCGGTTCCTGGGGGCGCTGGGCGCCTGGGAGGCGGTGGCGCCGCACGCAAGCCCGCTCTGCGAACTCCAGATCATCGACGACACCGGCAGCCTGTTCCGGCCGCCGCCGGCGCGCTTCCGCGCCGCCGAGATCGGCCTCGACGCCTTCGGCTGGAACGTCGAGAGCGCGCGGCTGGTCGAGAGCCTGCGCGCCTGCGCCCGGGGGCAGGACAACCTCACCCTGGTCGAGGCGGATGCCGCCGGCGCCGTCCCCGGCGAGGCGGCCGCGCGCATCGCCCTGGCCGACGGGGGCGCGGTCGAGGCCCGGCTGGTGGTGGGGGCCGACGGGGCGCGCTCGCCGCTGCGGGCCGCCAGCGGCGTCCGCGTGCGCGACTGGACCTACCCGCAGAGCGCGATCACCACGATCCTGGCCCATGCGCGCCCGCATCGGGACGTCTCCACCGAATTCCACACCCGGTCCGGCCCCTTCACCCTGGTGCCGCTCCCGGGCGGTCACCGGTCCAGCCTGGTCTGGGTGACCGGGGAGGGCGCCGCGCGCCGGCTGGCGGCCCTCGACGACGGAGCCCTCGGCCAGGCCGTGGAGCGGCAGGCCCGGGCGATGCTGGGTGCCATGCGGGTCGACGGCCCCCGCGGACTCGTGCCCATGCGCAGCCTCGCGGTGACCCGGCCGGTAGCGGATCGGCTGGCGCTGATCGGCGAGGCCGCCCACGTCTTCCCGCCGATCGGCGCCCAGGGCCTCAATCTCGGCCTGCGCGACGCCGCGACCCTGCGCGACGCGGTGCTGGCCGCCGCCCGCGACCGCCGCGATCCCGGTTCACGCGCCGTGCTCGACGGCTACGCGCGGGCGCGCCGCGTCGATACAGCGGCGCGCACCGCCGCCGTGGACCTCCTCAACCGCAGCCTGCTCACCGCCCTGCTGCCGGTGGACGCGCTCCGCGGCCTCGGCCTGCTGGCGATGACGCAGCTCGGGCCGCTGCGGCGGCTGGTGATGCGGGAGGGGGTCGTGCCGAGGCTCGGCGCGCCGGAGCTGATGCGCGCGACGCGCTGACTCCGTCGTCGGAGGCGCGGGCCTCGCGGCGGCCCAGACGGTCCGCCTGCGGTGTCCACTTGGCTGTCCGTCTTGCCCGGGCCGGATGCGACCGGGACGGGCGTCAGAGATCCGGCTGTGCGGCCACGTAGGCGCCGAGCCGGGTCGCGAGATCGACCGGGCCGCCGGCCCGGGCCTCCCCCGAATCGCCGATGAGAATCACCGGGATGCCGCGGTCGCGCAGATGGCCGCGGAGGCGGGCGGCGCGGCGGGCATAGGCGGGATCGCGCCGGGTGGGAGCCTGGAGCAAGACCGCGGCGGGTCGCGCGATCACGGCCAGCACGTCGTCCGCCGCCTCCATCGAGGCGGTCACGCTCGCATAGCCGAGGCTGGCCAGCTCGCCCGAAAGGGACCGGTCCACGGCGCGGACGCCGTCATCGACCACGAGCACTTGTTGCAGCGCACCCATAAGCTTGAGCGGTACTCCATCCCGGACGGCTTGGAAAGATAGCCGTCACGACAATCCGATGCAGAACCCGCGAACAGGCGGATCGGATCCGTCGGTCCGTGTGCAGATGCGAGATTATCTGCGCCGCCTGAGCGCCGGATGAACCGGTGCGGGGCCGCCGTTCAAGCCGCCACGACCGCGGCGGCCGAGCCGCCCGACAGGAGGGGCCGGTAGCCGGCGCTCCGCCACAGGTGCGGATCCGGCTCGGGCGTCCCGCCGCCGGGGAGCGGAGCGGACGCGCAGGCCGGCCCGCGAAAGGCGAGGCCGCCCTCGGTCCCGCGGGCGACGTCCAGGAGCCCGCGGGGCAGGGGGGCCTGCTCCGGATGGGCCAGGGTGGCGGCGAGGTCGTCCAGGCCGGGGCGCGTGAGCACCACCGCCTCGCCGAAAACCACCGAGTCGAGGCGCTGCGGACCCGCGGTCCCCGCGCTCCGCGGGGTCAGGCGCGTGGGCGCGCGGCGGACCACGTGGAGGACGCGGACGGTCCAGGGCAGGGGCAGGGCGGCCAGGGCAGGGTCAATCAGGGCGGGCTCGATCAGGGCGGGCACGACGAGCCGCGTGGGCACCGGCCGCAGCAGGGCGGCGCGGAACCCGGCCTCGTCGAAGGGCAGCACGGTCTCCAGGCCGGCGCCCGCCGCCAGGGCCGTGCCGAGGCCGGTCACGAGGCCGCGCAGATCGTGGCCGGGCAGGAGCGTCAGGACCCGCTCGTCCGCGGACAGGGGCAGCGCGTCGAGATGGGCGGCGATCGCCGCCGCGAGGGCCGCGGCGCTGCGATGGACCGGCCGGCCGGGATCGCCCCCCGCGAAGGTGACGAGGCCGCGGCTCGCCACCGGCGCGACCACGCCCCGCTCCAGGGCCATCGCGTCGAGGCTGATCACACCGTCCGGCACGCTCGGGCCGAAGGCCGCGAGGTAGCGCAGGCCGAAATGGCGCATGGCCGCCTGGGTGAGGTCTTCCGCGGGGCGGCGCGCGCCGCGGCGGCCCTCCGTGAGCACCGCCACCAGGCCGGCGGCCTCGATCCCGGCGGAGAGCTGTCCGGGATCCCAGGCGGCAGGCATCGCGCAGGGCAGGTGGCCGGCCGCCTCGACGGCGAGGTGGGCGAGGGCCGATTCGGCGCCTCCGGCGAACCAGAGCCCGATCCGGCTGCCGGCCGGAAGGCGCCACGCGCCGATGCCGCGGGCGAGGCGCCCGACGATCTCGGCGGCGGCCGCGTAGGTCCAGGTGATGGCCGGACGGCCGCACCAGGCGACGCGGTCACCCGAATCACGCAGGATCGTGCGCTCCGGACCGGTGCGCGCCGCCGCGAACAGGCAGGCCGCGAGGCCGCCGGATCGCGCGGACGCGTCCGGTGCGGCGTCGGCCGCCCACTCCGCCACCGCCAACGCGCTCAACCCGCCGCCCCCACCGAACCTGCCGATCCCGCCCCATGGTCGGCCCGGCAGGGTTAACCGACCGCTAAGACGCCCGGCGCGCAACCCCCGACGCGGCGGCCGCCGGCGCGATTCGATCACGCGCTCGTGCCTCGCGCCCGGGCCACGTCGTGCTTGCGGCGGGGCGGATGCGGGCCTATCGGGGGCCGGGCGCGGCCAGGACGGTCCTGACAGCCCTCCCGGCCGCGGTGTCATGCCTTCGCCTCATTCACGGGGAAAGGCAGGCCGCCCGGTCGCCGGGGTGAGGGATGCGCGCCGACGGGCGCCCGTCCCGCCCCGATGGTCGGACCGATTCATCCGGAGTTCCGGTCAGCGCGCCAACGCGGCGGGCATCCGGACGGTCCGGCGGACCTGCCGCTAGGCCGGCTCCGCATCCTGCCAGCCACACCACGTCTCTTCCAAGGGGTCAGAGCCGATGTCCTTCACCCGCACCGCGACGCTCGCGCGCGCCGCCCTCCTCGGCCTCGCGGGCCTCGGCCTCGCGGCCGCACCGGCCCTGGCGCAGCCGAAGAAGCCCGCCGCTCCCGCGCCGGCCGCGCCGGCGCCGACCGCGCCGGGCACCCCGGCGGCCAACACCCCGGCCGCCCAGACCGGCCCGCAGATCGTGACGGTGAAGTCCGAGCCGAGCCAGGCCGACTGGACCAAGGTCTGCGGCAAGGACCAGGGCTCGGGCACCGACATCTGCTACACGACCCGCGACTTCGTGTCCGACCAGGGCCAGCCCGTGCTGGCGGTGGCGGTCTACGAGATGAAGAACGCCGCCCAGAAGCAGGAGGTGCGCGTGGTGCGCTACCTGCTGCCGCTCGGCCTGCTGCTGCAGCCGGGCATCCGCTTCAACGTCGACAGCCAGAGCCCGACGGCCGGCCGCTTCGCGGTCTGCTTCCCGAACGGCTGCTTCGCCGAGGCGGGCGGCGTCGATGCCGGCGTGATCGCCGCGATGAAGAAGGGCACGACCCTCAACGTCTCGGTCCAGAACCAGACCCAGCGCGAGGTCACCTTCGCGGTGCCGCTGGCCGGCTTCGGCAAGGCCTTCGACGGCCCGGCCATCGACCCGAAGGTGCTCGAGGAGCAGCAGAAGAAGCTCCAGGCCGAGCTGGAGAAGCGCTCCGAGGACATGCGCAAGAAGCTGGAGCAGCAGGGCGGCGCGGCCCCGGCTGCCGGCGCCGCGGCACCGGCCCCGGCGGCCAAGTAAGCCCTCACCGGGACCGCGATCGTCATCGACCCGCCGCAGGGCGGGTCCGCACCGGGGGCCGGGCCGCGAGGTCCGGCCCTTCGCGTTGTGGGCCGCCCGCCCGCGCGATCGACCGGTTGCCCACGGATTCCGGACCCGGCTGGACGATCAGGGCGCTTGCCAGGGCCTCGACGCGCCCGGCCCTCAGTTCGTGGCGCGGTCGCGCATCCGGTACGCGCCGGCGGCGTCGCGCTCGAACATCTCGGCGATGCCGGCATGGCGCAGGGCCTCGCCCGACGTGTCGGGCAGGAGGTTCTGCTCCGACACGTAGGCCACGTACTCGGTCTCGGCGTTCTCGGCGAGCAGGTGGTAGAAGGGCTGGTCCTTGCGCGGCCGGACCTCCTCGGGGATCGCCAGCCACCATTCCTCGGTGTTGTCGAACACCGGGTCGACGTCGAACACGACGCCCCGGAACGGGTAGATCCGGTGGCGCACCACGGCGCCGATCGCGAATTTCGCGGTTCTCAGTGTTACGTCCGACATGGTTCAACCCGTCCAGATCGGACAGATAGGTCCGATGACGGATCGTGTCACCCGGTCGCCGCGGAAGTCGGCGTTTCCGCGGCGCGGACCAGGCTGTCCCGGACGGCGATCGCCTCCGGAAGCGGCCGCCACAGGACGGTCATCTCGTCGCTGCGCCCGGCCGCGTCGAGGCGCCGGTCATCCATGCCGTCGAGCCGGTGGGGGCGCGCCGAAGACGGCGGCGGCATGTGCGAGGCCTTCCAGGATCTGGCGGATCCGCGAAGGCCTCGACCGCCGCGAGCAGGGCGTCGACCACCGGCCGGATCGCCGCCTTCCCGCGCACGGGCTCGGCGGCGAGCGGCGTGTTGAGCACCACCGCCTCGGCCATCTGCGCCCGCACGGCGTCCCGATCCTTCGCCGCCAGGGCGGCCGCGCAAGCGCGAACGTGGGTGAGGTCCATCGGAGGTCTCCTACGGGATCCGGATGCCGAGCTCGGCCGCGATCGCCCGGGCGGTGGCCTCGCGCCGGGCCGTGATGTCGGCCGCCGCCGCCCGCGCCCGCGCCACGAGGGCCGGGGCGGCCGTGCGCGGCGTGCCGCTGTCGAAGGGGGGTTCGGGGGCGTATTGCATGCCGAGCTGGATGCTCCGGGCGGCCTCCTCGCCGCGCAGCGCGGCGGCGAGGCGCAGCGCGCCGTCGATGCCCGCGGTGACGCCGGCCGCGAACACCCAGGTGCGGCCGTCCGCGTCGCGGTCGATCACCACGCGTTCGTCCACCGGCTCGGCCCCGAAGAACGGGAGCAGATGGACCGCGTTCCAGTAGGTCGTCGCCCGGCGCCCGACCAGCAGGCCGGCCGCCCCGAGGAGCAGCGCGCCGGTGCAGACCGAGAGCACGTGGCCGGCGCCGGCCGCCTGGTCGCGGATCCAGCCGAGCAATGCGGCGTCGCGCATCAGCGCCTCCTGGCCCTGGCCGCCGGGCACGTGCAGCACGTCGAGGCGCGGGGCCTCCGCGAGCGTCGCGTCCGGCAGCATCCGGAGGCCGCGCACGTCGCGGACGGGCTCGCGGCCCGGCGCGTAGATCCGGTAGGTGCTGTTGGGAACCCGGGACAGCACCTCGAACGGGCCGGTGAGATCGATCTGGTCGAGCCCGTCGAACAGCAGCGAGCCGATCTGCAGGTGGGTGTCGGGGGGGATCATGCCGGAGCCTCCGTGGTGGACAGGGAGACCCTACCGCGGCAGGATCTGGCCGAAATGCCAAAGACCCCTCGTTTCTCGCCAGATCCGCCGCGCCCCGTCGAGGTGCTGGCGTTCCCGTCGGTGCAGCTCCTCGACGTGGCCGGGCCGCTCCAGGTCTTCGCCACCGCCAACGAGCATGGCGGCGCCGGCATGCCCTACGCGCCGCGGGTGATCGCGGCCGGCGACCCGGGGCTGACCGCCTCGGCGGGCCTTCGGCTGGTGGCCGACCCGCTGCCGGATCCCGACGCGCCGGTGGACACGCTGGTGATCGCGGGCGGCCCCGGCGTCGTCGCGGCCTGCGCCGATCCCGCCCTGGTGGCCTGGGTGAGAGCCCGGGCGGGGCGAGCGCGCCGGGTCGCCTCGGTCTGCACCGGGGCGTTCCTGCTGGGCGCGGCCGGGCTCCTCGACGGGCGGCGGGCCGTGACCCATTGGAAGCACTGCGGCGCCCTGGCCGCGCGCTACCCGCGCGCCCGGATCGAGCCCGACCCGATCTTCGTGCGCGACGGCCCGGTCTGGTCCTCCGCGGGGGTCACGGCGGGCATCGACCTGACGCTGGCCCTGGTCGAGGAGGATCTCGGCCGCGCGAACGCCCTGGCGGTGGCGCGCCACCTCGTCATGTTCCTGAAGCGCCCCGGGGGGCAGGCGCAGTTCAGCGCGGCGCTCGCCCTGCAGGCCGGGGAGRAGCGGTTCGGGCGGCTCCACGCCTATATCGCCGACAACCTGTCCGGCGATCTGTCCCTGCCGGCGCTGGCCGCGGCGGCCGGGATGAGCGAACGCAGCCTGAGCCGGCACTATCGGGAGGCGACCGGCCTCACCCCCGCCAGGGCCGTGGAGCGCCTGCGGGTGGAGGCGGCCCGGCGGGCGCTCGCCGAGACGGCGCAGCCGGTGAAGCGCGTCGCCCGGACCTGCGGCTTCGGCTCCGAGGAGACGCTGCGGCGCAGCTTCCTGCGGCACGTCGCGGCGACCCCGCAGGCGTACCGGGCGCGGTTCGGCGGGTGAGGGGGCTCAGACCGTAGGGACGAGAACTGTCCGGATAAGGCGCGCCCTGTGGCGCCTCGACGACGCGCTCGATCCTGTGAGTTCTCTACCCTCACCCCAACCCTTTCCCGCACGGGAGAGGGAGCCCATCGCGCTCAACCGTCAGCGTCGGCGTCCGACTCGATCTGTGGCTGTCGCACCGGCCCCCGGGGACTGCGTCAGTCGCGGCCCCGGCAGCCCGCTCACCCCAGCTTGTAGACCGCCGCCAGCTCCGGGTCCTTGGCGGCGACCAGCTTGGCGAGGTCCACGATGACCTTGGCCTGCTTCCAGGTGGCGTCGTCCTGCATCTTGCCGTCGAGCATCACCGCGCCGGTGCCATCCGGCATGGCCTCGACGATCCGGGCCGCGAAGGCCACCTCGGCCGGGTCCGGCGCGAAGACCCGCTTGGCGATCGCCACCTGGCTCGGGTGCAGCGTCCAGGCGCCGGCGCAGCCCATCAGGAAGGCGTTGCGGAACTGCGCCTCGCAGGCATCGCCGTCGGAGAAGTCGCCGAACGGGCCGTAGAAGGCCTTGATGCCGTTGGCCATGCAGGCGTCGACCATCCGGGCGATGGTGTAGTGCCAGAGGTCCTGCTGGGCGGTGGCCCGGGGGGCGTCGCCCGACGGGTCGCTGAGCACCCGGTAATCGGGGTGGCCGCCGCCGACCCGGGTGGTCTTCATGCCGCGGGACGCCGCGAGATCCGCCGGCCCCAGGCTCATGCCGTGCATCCGCGGCGAGGCCGACGCGATGGCGTCGACGTTGGCCACGCCCTCGGCGGTCTCCAGGATCGCGTGGACCAGGATCGGCTTCGTCACGCCGTGGCGCGCCTCGAGCTGGGCCAGAAGCTGGTCGATGTAGTGGATGTCCCACGGCCCCTCGACCTTGGGCACCATCACGACGTCGAGCTTGTCGCCGACCTCGGCCACGATCGTGAACAGGTCGTCGAGAATCCAGGGCGAGTTGAGGGCGTTGATCCGGGTCCAGAGGCCGGTGCCGGTGGCGGCGAAATCGGTGGCCTGGGCCATGGCCACGAAGCCCTTGCGCGCGGCCTCCTTCTGGTCGGCCGGGACCGCATCCTCCAGGTTGCCCAGCACCACGTCGACCGTGCCGGCGAGCTCCGGCACCCGGGCGCGGACCTTGTCGTTGTGGGGCGGCACGAAGTGGATCATCCGCTCCAGCCGCACCGGCAGGTCGCGGAACGGGGCCGGCGCGCCGGTGGCGAGGGGCTGGAAGAAGCGGCGGGGCAGTTTCATCGGGTGCCTCTTGTCAGGGCTGGCGTCTGAGCCCCGTTAAGGCAGCTGGGGCGGGCGCGTAAAGCCGCGCCGCGCCGAAGTGATCTCGGACGTTCGTGATTTCGGACCTTCGGCCCGGCGCGCCGCCGGGGCTGCCGATCCTCAGCCCCGGCCGCCCCGGCGGCCGATCATGCCGATCCGGTTGAGGATGCCGCCGTCGCCGCTGCCGGCCACCACCACGAGGCGCCGGACCTCGCCCCGCAGGAAGGCCTGCAGGAAGCGGTTGTAGTCGCGGAAGGAGACGCACCCGTTCGAGGCGCCGGGCTGACGCAGCATGTAGGTGTGGGCGAGCAGGCCGTCGCGCCCGTGGATCGCGCCGCTGCCGCCGACCGGGTTGAGGCGGATCGCCCGGACCCCGTGGAACAGGCGCTCGCGCTCGGTCAGGTCGTAGGTGCCGGGGGGCGTCGAGCCGCGCATGCGCAGGTGGACGTAGCGCGGGTTGTCCATGGCCTCGCCGAGGCCGGAATGGGCCTCCAGCACCTCGCCGGAGGGCAGCGTCACCGTGCGGGCGCTGATGTCGTAGACGGCCGTGCCGGCCACGGATTCGGGCGCCGGGCTGATCCGGGTGCGCGGGGCCTGCCCGGGCAGGGCTTCCTGGGGCAGGGCGTCCGGGCTGGCATAGGCCAGGGCCTGGCGGGTTTCCGGGCGCCGCTCCTGGCGGGGATCTTCCTGGGGCGCGGCGGTCCCGACGCCGAACAGCTTCTCGAAGAAGGACGGCTCCTCCGCCATCGCGGCGCGGAACACGTCGCGGGTGCGGGGCAGGGCGCGGGCCGCGACCCGGGCGGCCGGAGCGG
>NZ_JBFULS010000054.1:0-41126 GCF_054049775.1 Methylobacterium sp. P5_C11
ATCCTGACCGGCCTGAAGGTCGGCTGGGCGTTCGCGTGGCGCACGCTGATCGCCGCCGAGCTGGTCTTCGGGGTGTCGTCCGGGGCGGGCGGGCTGGGCTGGTTCATCTTCGAGAACAAGAACATGCTCGACATCCCGAACGTGTTCGCCGGGCTGCTGACCGTGATCCTGATCGGCCTCGTCGTCGAGAACCTGATCTTCCAGACCATCGAGCGCCGCACCGTCCAGCGCTGGGGCATGCAGGCCTGAAGACTCTCGCCTGCCCGCCGGCGCGTGATCGGACGCCCTAGGTCCGGCGCGGCCCGACGGGCCTGGAGGCGTATAGTCTCGCATGACCTTCGATTAGAGAACGATGTTCTCTCTTGCGCGGATGCGGCAAACGTTTTCTTCCTATACGCTCCGCAGGCGACCTCGGAGCCCGTTCCTTTGAGCCCTGACGCCCCTCCCAAGATGGCCCCGGCTCTCGCCCGGCATGGCAGCCGGTCGGACACGGCCGCCTCGCTCCTGCCCGGACTCGCCCTGTGCGCGGCGATCACCGCGGTGGCGATGGCCGCACAGGCCCTGGAGGAGCGCGTCGCCGGCCATCCCTATGTCGAGGCCCTGGTCCTGGCGATCCTGATCGGCATCGCGGTGCGTACCGCCTGGACGCCCCAGGCCCGGTTCCGCACCGGCATCGCCTTCTCGGCCAAGCAGCTGCTCGAGGTCGCCGTCGTCCTGCTCGGCGCCTCCCTGAGCCTCGGGGCGATCCTCGCCTCTGGCCCGGCCCTGTTGGCCGGCATCGTCGGCACCGTGGTCCTCGGCATCGCCGCCAGCGTGGCGATCTGCCGGATGCTGGGCCTGCCGGCCCGGATGGCGATCCTGGTGGCCTGCGGCAACGCCATCTGCGGCAATTCGGCCATCGCCGCGGTGGCGCCGGTGATCGGAGCGGAACCGAAGGACATCGCCGCCGCCATCGCCTTCACGGCGGTGCTGGGCGTGCTGATGGTGCTCGGCCTGCCGCTGTTCGTGCCCCTGGCCGGCATGACCGACAACCAGTACGGGGTCCTGGCAGGGCTGACCGTCTACGCGGTGCCGCAGGTGCTGGCCGCCACCGTGCCGGTGAGCCTGCTGTCGACCCAGGTGGGGACCCTGGTGAAGCTCGTGCGCGTTCTGATGCTCGGGCCCGTGGTCGTGGTGTTCTCGCTGATCGCCCCCCGCCTGCCGCAGGCCGCGGGCGCCCCGACCTCGCCGGCCCGCCCCGGCCTCACCAAGCTGGTGCCGTGGTTCATTCTCGGCTTCCTGGCCCTGGCGGCCCTGCGCTCGCTGGGCCTCGTCCCGGACGCCGCGGTGAAGCCCCTCACCCAGCTCGCCGGCGTGCTCACGATCCTGTCCATGGCCGCCCTCGGCCTCGGGGTCGACGTGCGGGTCCTCGCCCGGGTCGGCGGCCGGGTCACCCTTGCGGTCACCGCCTCCCTCGCCGTCCTCATCGTCCTCAGCCTCACGCTGATCCGCACCCTCGGGATCGGCTGAGGCCGCACCACCCTAGGTCCTGCAATCCGCGATCCGACGGAGGGAGCGGTATTCCCCGCCGGGGATCCGCCGCGCCACGGTAACCGGCGCGGGACCGGCACCGTCGTGCAGGTGACGGCATCATATCGGAGCCGGCATTCCGCCCATCGGCACCGAAAAGCGCTTTCAGCGATCCATCGCGTGTCAAGGCCGTCTTGACACATCCGCGGTTTTTGCTTTGGAACCGCATGCATCGTGGTCGAAACCTTCGTGTGGACTCGCGCAGTGCCCGAAAAGAATCCTGAGAACAGCCTCAAGTTGGTTGCGCTGGCCGGCGAGATCGTCGCCGCCTATGTCGCCAACAATTCCGTTCCGCCGGCGGCGCTGCCTGAGCTCATGGCGAGCGTGCACGGAGCCCTGATGGCCCTCGACGGACAGCCGGCCGCCGTCGCCGAGCCCACCGTGGAGCGGCCGACATCGGCGCAGATCCGCAGGTCGGTCCAAGAGAACGGCATCGCCAGCTTCATCGACGGCCGGACCTACAAGACCCTGAAGCGCCATCTCACCGCCCACGGCCTGACGCCGGAGCGCTATCGCGAACGCTACGGCCTGCCGGACGATTACCCGATGACCGCACCCGGCTACGCCGCGCAGCGTTCGGCGCTGGCCAAGGCGATCGGCCTCGGCGTGCCCGGCGGGCGCGTCGGTCAGCGCAGGACCGGGACCGGCGGCTGATCCGCGGCGCGGCGCGGGGTTGGTTGCGGTGCGCTCCGGGACTTGCGGCTCTCGAACGGCAGCACCGCAGCGAGGATCGCACCGGATCGACCGGCCTCGACACGGCCAGGACGGCCGAACGTATCGGCCCAGCTCAGCTTGATGATGCGGGCCTCCGGGGCCTCCGGTGTCGTGGACACGCTGTCCTCCGTACGCTTGTGGGCCTTGCGGTTTCCGGCGCCGATCCAGCGCACGATCCGGTGTGCGCGCCCACGGCGAAGCACCGGCGGCAGTGCCGACCCGCTTCGCTTGCGGTTCGGCCGGATGTCGTCGGTCTTGTCTGAGGTCGACACGCTGAAATAACCCCGTCCGCATTCGAGGTGCGAGCAGGGACGGATAGCGGGGGCAGCCGTGGATCCGCCGAGTGTGCTCCACCCTCGACAACGACCGTATCCTACTGAATTTGCACGATCCGGACAGAGCGGTCCCGTCCAAAAAACTTGTCTGTGCGTCCCAGATCGACTCCGATCCGGCCGGGCCTGTTCAGGCTCCGTGTGCCCCCGGAACCGCCGCGAGGAGGCTGCGCGTGTAGGCGTGCTCGGGTGCGGCGAACAGATCGGCCGTGCCCCGCATCTCCACGACGGCGCCCCGGTGCATCACGGCGATCCGGTCGCAGATCGCGGCGGCCACCCGCAGGTCGTGGGTGATGAACAGCATCGCCAGGGACAAGCGCTGCTTCAGGTCCTCCAAGAGGTCCAGTACCTGCCGCTGGACCGATACGTCCAGGGCCGAGACCGCCTCGTCGGCCACCAGCACGTCCGGCTCCATGGCGAGCGCCCGGGCGATGCCGATGCGCTGGCGCTGGCCGCCCGAGAAGGCGTTCGGGTAGCGGGCGGCGGCCTTCGGATCGAGGCCGACGAGGTCGAGCAGGTCCCGCGCCCGCGTCCGCGCCTCCGCGGCCGGGACCCCGTGGGCGATCGGCCCCGCCGTGATGATCTGCTCCACGGTGCGGCGCGGGTTCAGCGACGCGAACGGATCCTGGAAGATCATCTGGATCCGGCTGCGCCCGTCGCGCAGCGCCGCGCCCTTCAGCGCCGTGTAGTCGAGGGCGCCGAGCCGGACCGTGCCGCCGTCGGGCTCGATCAGCCGGATCGCGAGCCGCGCCGTCGTCGACTTGCCCGAGCCGGATTCGCCCACGAGCCCCAGGGTCTCGCCGCGGCGGACATCGAACGAGACCTCCTTGACCGCCGCGACGACCCGCGGCTTGCCGAACAGGCCGGAGCGTCCCGAATAGGTCTTGGACAGCCGGCTCACCGAGAGGGCGACCGGGGCCGCCTCCACGGGCGCGCGCGGCGGCGGCGTCAGGCTCGGGACGGCGGCGAGGAGTGCCTTGGTGTAGGGCGCCTGCGGATCCCGCAGCACGGACTCGGCGATGCCGGATTCCACCAGCCGCCCGCGCTGGAGCACCGCCACGTGGTCGGCGATCTCCGCCACCACGCCGAAATCGTGGGTGATGAACAGCACGGTCATGCCGCGCTTCCGCTGCAGGTCGCGGATCAGCCGGAGGATCTGGGCCTGGGTGGTGACGTCCAGCGCCGTGGTCGGCTCGTCGGCGACGAGAACGGAGGGCTCCAGGGCCAGCGCCATGGCGATCATCGCCCGCTGCCGCTGGCCGCCGGAGAGCTGGTGCGGGTAGGCCCGCACCGCCTCCTCCGGGTTCGGCAAGCCGACCTCCGCGGCCAGCGCCACCGCCCGCGCCCGGCGCTCGCTCCGCGTGAGCAGATTGTGCGCTTCGAACATCTCGGCGATCTGGTCGCCGATCCGCATCACCGGGTTCAGCGCCGTCATCGGCTCCTGGAACACCATGGCGATGCGCCGGCCGCGCAGGGCGCGCCACGCGGGCTCGTCGAGGGTCAGGAGGTCCCGGCCCTCGAACAGGATCGTGCCAGCGGTAGGTTTCAGCGCCCGGGGCAGGAGGCCGGTGAGCGCGTAGGCGCTCATCGACTTGCCCGAGCCCGATTCTCCGACGACGCAGAGGATCTTGCCGGCCTGCAGATCGAGGTTCAGGCCCTCGACCGCGTGGGGACGGTCGGCCCCTTTGGGGAGCGCGATCGTCAGATCGCGGATGCGGACGACCGGCTCACCCATGGTTCAGGCCCTCGCTTGCCGGCGGCGCAGGATGTCCGGGCCGTCGGCGCCGAGATCCCAGAACAGTCCCGCCATGATCGCCATGCCCTCCCGGGTCCCCGACGCGAGCAGGTGCTCGTCCGGCCCGTGCTGGCGGCAGGCTGGGTAGGAATGCGGCACCCAGAGGGTCGGCAGGCCGAGGATCTCCGAGAAGGCGTCGTTCGGCAGCGAGCCACCGAGATTGGGCAGCAGCGCCGGCTTTTTTCCGGAACTCGCCGCGATCGACGCGAGCGCCCATTCGACCCAGGGATCCTCGACCGGCAGCCGTGTCGCCTGGAAGACCTCCGCGGCGCGGGCGGGCCTGACCTCGATCATCGGGAAGTCGTGCGCGTCGAGATGGGCGCGGACGTTCGCGATGAGATTCTGCCAGTCGGTACCGACCACGAAGCGCAGCTGCAGGGTTGCCTTGGCGTGGGGCGGGACCGCGTTGAGCGGGCCGTCCGGATCGCCGGTCTTGAAGGCCAGCACCTCGAGGGTGTTCCAGGCGAAGACCCGCTCGGCGGGTGTCAGGCCCGGCTCGCCCCAGTCGGCATCGATCGCCGGCGCGGTCGGATCCTCGCCGACGCGAATGTCGGCGAGGGCCGCGCGCACGCCCTCGGGGATCGGCGGCGGCCGCAGGGCCTCGACCCGGATGGCACCGCGGGCATCCACCATCGACGCAATGGCCGAGGCCAGCACCGTGCCGGGGTTGCGCAACAGGCCGCCCCAATTGCCGGAATGGTGCGCGCCCTCCCGCAGGTTGAGGCTGAGTTCGAAATTATAGGCGCCGCGGGAGCCCAGGAAGAGGGTCGGGCGCGCGCCGTTGAGGCGTGGCCCGTCCGAGGCGATCAGCACGTCGGCACGCAGGGCTTCGGCCTGTGCCCGGCAGAACGGCCGCAGGCCGGGGGAGCCGGATTCCTCGCCCATCTCGATCAGGAGCTTGACGTTGAAGCCCAGGCGGCCGTCGCGGGCGGCGATCACCTGCTCCAGGGCGGCGAGGTTGAGGACGTGCTGGCCCTTGTTGTCGGCGGTGCCGCGCCCATACCAGCGGTCGCCCTCGACCACGATCTCCCAGGGGCCGAGGCCCTCGCGCCACTGCTCCGGGTACCCGCGCACCGTGTCGCCGTGGCCGTAGATCAGCACGGTCGGCAGCTCCGGTCCCTCGTGGCGCTCGGCGATCAGGAACGGGCCGTGCACCCCGTCCGGGTTCGGGAAGACCTGAGGGGTCTCGAAGCCGAGCCGGGTCACCAGCGGCGCGATGAAGGCGTCGAGGTAGGCGCGGAGCGCCGCCTCCTGGCCGGGGGCCTGGCTCTCGGTGGGCATCGCCACCGCCTCCCGCAGGAGCGCCAGGAAAGCGCCCGAGTCGAAGGCGTCTGTGGCGCGCGCGATGGCGGCGTCTCGCGTCATGGTGTGTTTCCCGTGAAACATTTTGGTAACGTACCGGCTGTGCCCCGGCCCGGCGGAGCCGTCAGTTGCGCGCCTCGGGGGCGGTGATGTCGCGCAGGCCGTCGCCCAGGAGGTTGATCGCCAGCACGAGGAGGAGGAGCGCCACGCCCGGGATGGTGATCACCCAGGGCTGGAAGAACATGTACTGCTTGCCCTCGGCGATCATCAGGCCCCAGGAGGGCAGGGGCGGCTGAACGCCGAGCCCCAGGAACGACAGGGCGGCCTCCAGCAGGATCGCGTGGGCCATCTCCAGGGTCGCCACGACGATCAGCGCGTTCAGGATGTTGGGCAGGATCTCCTGGCGGATGATCCGCAGGTCCGTGAGCCCCGCGGCGCGGGCGGCCGAGACGAAGTCCTGGTTGCGGATCTGCTGGGTCGCGGCCCGGGTCACCACGGCGAAGCGGTCCCAGAGCAGGAAGCCCAGCACCAGCACCACCACCTTCAGCGAGCCGCCGACCAGCGCCGCCATGGCCAGCGCCACCAGCACCACCGGCATGGCCAGGCGCGTGGTGACGACGTAGCTCACCACCGCATCGACCCAGCCACCGAAATAGCCGGCACACAGGCCCAGCGTCGTGCCGATCAGCCCGGAAATCAGCGCCGCCGAGATCCCGATCAGGAGGGAGATCTGGCCGCCGTAGAGCAGGCGACTCAGGTAGTCGCGCCCGAGCTTGTCGGTGCCGAGGACGTGGTCCCACGTGCCCTTGGCCTGCCAGATCGGCGGGATCAGGCGGCGGGACACGTCCTGCGCGTAGGGGTCGTGCGGGGCAATGAGCGGCGCGGCGAGCGCCGCCAGCACGATCACCCCAAGGATCCCGGCGCCGATTAGGAAGCCCGTGTGGCGCAGGCCCCGCCGCAGGATCAGGCCGAGGGGGGAGGGGATTGCCGCAGCGACCGGGACCTCGACCTCCGGCGGCAGGGACGGGGCGGCCAAGGCTGCCGAATCGGGGGGCAGGCTCATGGGCGGCTTCTCCACACGGCGGACGCCTGACGGTGCGCGCTCATGCCTGGCGCAGACGCGGATCGAGGAACGCGTTCAGCAGGTCGGCGGCCAGGGTCAGGCCGATGTAGATCATGGCCAGCACCAGCACGATCGCCTGGACGACGGGGAAGTCGTTGCGCGCGATCGACTCCCAGGCGAGCTGCCCGAGACCCTGGAGCGAGAACACCGCCTCGATGACGATCGAGCCGCCGAGCATGAAGCCGAACTGCACCGCCGCCAGGGCGATCACCGGGATGACGGCGTTGCGCAGCGCGTGGCGCACCAGCACCTTTCTGGGGGGCAGACCCTTGGCGCGGGCGGTGCGGACGTAGTCGGAGGCCAGCACCTCCAGCATGCCGTTGCGGGTCAGCCGCATCACCGCCGGCATGGCGTAGTAGCCGAGCGCCACCGCGGGCAGGACGAAGTTCTTCCAGCTCGCGTTGCCCGAGACCGGCAGCCAGCGGAGGTTGACGGAGAAGATCAGGATCAGCGTCAGGCCGAACCAGAAGCTCGGCATCGCCTGGCCGAGCACCGAGACGCCCAGTGCCGTCCGGTCGATCCAGGTGTCCCGCTTCACGGCGGCGACGACGCCCAGCGGGATCGCCACGAACAGGGCCACGGCGAGGGCGATGAACCCGAGATAGAGGGTGATCGGCAGGCGGGCGGCGAGCAGGTCGATCACGCTCTCGCGGAAATAGAAGGAATTGCCGAAATCGAGGTGCAGCGCCCGCCAGCCCCAGGTGAGGAACTGGGTCATCAGCGGCTGGTCCAGGCCGTAATCCTGGCGGATCTGCGCGATCTGCGGCCCGGTGGCCTCCGGTCCCGCGATCGCGGTCGCGAGGTCGCCCGAGAGGTGGAGGAGCAGGAAGCTCGCCACCGAGACCGTGAAGGCCACCGCCAGGGCGACCAGCACGCGCCGGAGGGTGAAGGCCAGCATGGGGCTCAGGCTCCTTCGGGCCGGCGCGCGGCGGCCACCATCATCACTTCCACGACGCCGCGTAGAACCGCGCCACCTCGTCGGGCTGGGCGGTGAAGTTCAGGTCCGACGTGAAGGCGTAGTTGGTCGAGTAGGAGAACATCGGCAGGGCGTAGGCCTCCGCGGCGATCCGCTGGAGCGCCTTGGCGTAGGCGGCCTTGCGGGTCTCCGGATCGGTGGAGCTGTCGCCCTTCTGGAGGTCGGCGATCACCTGCGGATCCTTGGTCAGGTCCTCCTCGCCGCCGCGGAAATACACCCCGTCGAAGGCCGAGACGTCGAGCACCGAGAACGACCCCCAGGTCTGGTAGCCGATCGAGGTCTTGCCGGCCCTCAGCGAATCGCGGAACGCCGCGTAGCGCAGGTAGTTGAGCCGCGCCTTGATGCCGACGGCGCCGAGATAGCCGATCACCGCCTCGGCGTAGTCGCGCTCACGATAGGCGCCGAGGTCGATCTCGAACCCGTTCGGGTAGCCGGCGTCCTTGAGCAGCGCCTTGGCCTTGGCGGGGTCGTAGGCGTAGCGCGGCACGCCCTGGTCGGTGCAGCCGAACTGATCGACGAAGCACAGGGCGTTCATCACCCGCGAGGCGCCGCGCACGAGGTTGTCGACCATCGCCTTGCGGTCGATGGCGTAGGAAATCGCCTGCCGGACGCGCACGTCCTTGAGCGGCGAGTTCTCCTTCGCCCGGCCCAGCGTGTCGAACTGCAGGAACCCGACCCGCATCGTCTCGGAGTTGAGCACCGTGATGGTGGGCGCGGCGCGCAGCTGCTCGGCCTGGTCGCTCGGCACCCGCCAGATCCAGTCGACGCCGCCGGTCATCAGTTCGGCCATCCGGCTCTCGCCGTCCGGGATGACGCGGAACTGCAGCTTGCCGATCTTCGGCTTCCCGAGGGGGCTCTCGGCCCAGTACTTGTCGAACCGCTCCATGGAGACGCCGCGGCCGCTGTCGACCTTGGTGATCCGGTAGGGGCCGCTGCCGACCGGCGCCTTGGCGAACCCGTCGAGGCCGACCTTCTTGAAGTAATTGGCCGGGAAGATCGGGGTCGGGCCGGCGAGGTATTCCAGCGCCGCCGGGAAGGGGGCCTTCAGGTGGATGCGCACGCTGTGCGGGCCGGTCACCTCCACCGACTTCATCCAGTCGACGTTCTGGCGGGTGACCGTGCGGGCCTCCGGCGTCAGCACGTAATTGAACGTGAACGCCACGTCCTCCGGCCCGAGCGGGTCGCCGTTGTGGAAGACCACGCCCTCGCGGATCGTGAGATCCAGCGTCGTGTCGTCCTTCCAGGTCCAGGCGGTCGCCAGAAATGGCTTGTAGGAGCTGTCCTTGGGATCCCGGTACAGCAGCGTGTCCCAGCAGTTCCGGGCTAGGATCACGCCCTCGCGGGCGCTGTTGTGATAGGGGCTGACGTTCTCCGGCTCGCTGTCCGACGCGTAGACCAGGGTGTCGTCCGCCTTGCCGGCGAGCGCCGGGTGGGCGGCGATCAGGGTCGCGAACGAGGCGGCCAGGGTGGCGGCTCGGGTGAGAGTCCGTAGCGGCATGCAGGCTCCGACGGCGCGGCGGACAGGCCCGGCGGAAGGTTCCGCGGCTGCCGCGTTTTTCACCCTGCCATGGTGTTGTGCATCTGGGATCGCAACAAGTAGAATTTAGCGAGTGCTGCGTTGCCGTATCGGCAATGTGCATGGCACCATACAGCGTATCGAGCACGATAATGCAGAGTACGGGCCTGCGCTACTTCCTGGCCGTGGCCCGCACCGGGTCGATCGCGGCCGCCTCGTCCCAGCTCAACGTAGCGGCCTCGGCGATCAGCCGGCAGATCGCCAACCTGGAAGCCGAGCTCGACTGCGTGCTGTTCGAGCGGCGACCGCGCGGCATGGTGCCGAGCCCTGCCGGGGAGCTGCTGGCGCAGCACGCCCATCAGGTGCTGATCCGCTCCGAGCAGGTGGTCACCGAGATCCGGGAGCTGGAAGGGCTCGCCCGCGGGCTGATCCGCATCGCCTGCTCCGAGGGCTTCTCCCTCGACATCGTGCCGAACGCGATCGCGGCCTTCCACGCGGCCCATCCCGGCATCCGCTTCGAGGTCACGGTCCAGCCCCCGGCCCAGGTCACCCAGACGGTGGCGGTGGGGGATGCCGATCTCGGGATCACCTTCGCGCTGACACCCACCGCGCAGGTCGAGGTGCTCTACGACGGGCAGGTCGACATGCTGGCGCTGGCCGCGCCCGACCATCCCCTCGCGCGGGCGCCGGCCCTGCGGCTCGTCGACCTGCTGGACTACCCGGTCGCCCTGCCGACCCGGGACACGACCCTGCGGCAGGTCTTCGACGCCGCCTGCGCGCACGAGGGCATCGCTGTGGAGCCGGTGCTGACCTCCAACAATCTCTCGGCGCTGCTGCCCTTCGTGCGGCGCTCCCGCGGCATCGCCCTGATGTCGGCGCTGTCGGTGCAGACGCCCCTGCGGCTCAACGAGCTGGTCAGCCTGCCGATCCAGTCCCGGACGAGCCTCGCCCGGGGCGTGAAGATCCAGGCGATGCGCGACCGGCGGCTGCCGAAGGCGGTGCGGGCATTCCTGCGCCAGCTGCTCGACGCGCTGCCGCCGCCGCGATCGGGGTGACGGCGGGCGGGACGACGCCGTAACCCTCCACGCGCTCGGCCCGCGGCTCTGCATCCTCGGCCCGCCGGACAGAGGCGCATCCACCCTGGCCGGCTTCGGCCGCACGGAGGCGTTGGCTCGGTGACAGGAACCGCGGTCGCTCAGGCGCCGCCCCGCGCGGCCGCGACGGCGCATGTGTGATCCATCACGTCCTCGGCGCTGGCGCTGGGCGCCCGGTAGGCCAGAAGGATGTAGCCCGGCTCGGGATCGCCCGTGGGCGTCGCGAGCGCGGCGAAGCTCGTCCGGTGCAGGTCCGGCCGGGCGCCCGGCAGGGTGTGCAGGGCCGCGAACGGATTGAACTGCCCGGCGTCCGCCTCCGGCACGCGCAGGGCGTAGTAGCGGTCGCCGGCGAGCGGCACCGGGAAGCGGGTCCAGGTCCGGTGGATCTGGTGCCCATGCGCCCGGATCGCCTTGAGCACGCTCGGCTTCAGGCAGTCGAGATGGATGTGGAGCTGGTCCTGGCTGCGGCCCCGGGCCGAGTTGACCGCCAGCCCGACCTCCGCGGGGGTGAGCCGTTCCCGCAGCACGTCCGACACGAACGGCCGCGCTGCCAGGGCGGCGCGCCAATAGGCGATCCCGCGCGCGCCCCGCAGGACCGGGGCCTCCAGGCCCGCGACGGTGTCGGTGGGCATGACGACGGTGTGGGTCGGCTCGCCGGGCGCGCGCAGGACCGCCGAGCCCGGACGCGCCCCGTCCCCGAGATCGACCGCGAGGCACGGGAAGGTCCGGTTGGCGAGACGCTTGGCGAGCACGCAGGTCTTCAGGGCGGCCCACAGGACGTCGCGGCTCGGATCGGGCGCGGCGGTGGCCGGCCGCGCGGCGGTGAGCGGGAGCGCGACGAGGAGGGCTGCGAGCGGCACGCGGCGCATGGGAGCTTCCGATGGGGCCGGCGCGGTTGTCCGGCTCGGCCGTCCCGCGATAGCCGATCCGGGGCTGCGCCGGCAAAGCGTCCCCGGGGCCTGACCCCGCGCCGGAAAGCCGCTATGCCGGCCGTCCCGGAGCCGGAGCCCCGCGATGACCGCCGCGACGACCCGTGCGCTCACCCCCGACATCGCCGCGCGCTTCGCCGCGGTCGCGCTGGGCCACGTCGCCCGCGAGTACCCGAACAAGCCGGGCCATGTCCTGGCCGGTCCGGAGGATGCGCGCACCCCCGCGGCGCTGCACCCGGCCTTCCACGGCAGCTATGACTGGCACTCCTGCGTCCACGGAACGTGGCTGCTGGCACGCATGCTGCGGCTGTTCCCGGACGGTCCCCAGGCCCCGGCGATCCGCGCCCGGTTCGAGGCGCAGCTGACCCCCGCGACGGTGGCGGGGGAATGCGCCTACCTCGCCGCCCCGACCGCCCGGGGTTTCGAGCGGCCCTACGGCTGGGGCTGGCTCCTGAAGCTCGCCGACGAACTCTCCGCTCTCCCCGAGCGCCGCTGGTCCGCGGCCCTGGCGCCCCTGGCTGGACTCATCGCCCGGCGCTTTCTGGAGTTCCTGCCCGTGGCCCCCTATCCGGTGCGGGTCGGGACCCATTTCAACACCGCCTTCGCCCTGCGCCTGGCGGCCGATTACGCGGAGGGCGCGCGGGATGCCGGGCTGGCCGCCCTGCTGCACGACACCGCCGGGCGTTGGTACGGGGCGGACGCGGCTTGCCCGGCCTGGGGCGAGCCCGGCGGCGACGATTTCCTCTCCTCGGCGCTGATCGAGGCCGAATGCATGCGTCGGCTGCTGCCGCCCGGGCGGTTCGCACCCTGGTTCGACCGGTTCCTGCCCGATCTCGCTGTCGGCCGGCCCGAGACCCTGTTCCGCCCGGCCACCGTGACCGACCGCTCTGACGGCAAGATCGCCCATCTCGACGGGCTGAACCTCAGCCGCGCGTGGTGCTTGCGCAGCCTCGCCGCGGCCCTCGCTCCGGAGGATCGCCGCCGGCCGCCGCTCCAAACGGCCGCGGAGGACCACCTCGCGGCGGGGCTCCCGCACGTCACCGGCGACTACATGGGCGAGCACTGGCTCGCGACCTTCGCGCTGCTGGCCCTCGAAGCCGGCTCGGACGGAGCGCGCCGCGGCGGCACGGACGATGATCGAAGCGATGCGTCAGACGGTTCCGCCGCGGTCCGCGTCGACATCCGCGGGACCGAAACAAAAAAGGACCGCCCACGGGGGAACGGTCCGAAAGTCTAGGGAGGAAACCCCCACGAGGGGCCGCAAGACGGCGACCGCGTCGCTGGATTGCGCTCCGTCAACCCGACAGGGGTGGCCTTGTTCCTGGCGCCGATGCGCCGCGGCTTAGCGCCAAACCGCCCGGCAGCGGGGCCAGGCCGGCGGGGCGGCGCACCTCGGCGGGTCCGAACTCGGCGCGGTAGGTCCGCTCCAGCGTCATGAGGCCCCGGAGGGGTGCCTCGGCGAGGTCGAGGAGCCGGGCGTCGCGCCAGCGCACCTTGGAGCCGAGGCGGCGGCGGAACCAGCGCCCGCGCTCCTCCTCGACGAGCAGGATCAGCTTGCCGGTCCAGGTCCGGCGGAACCAGAAGCGTCCGGTCAGCGGCATGGTGATCTCACGCTTCGATGATCGAGCAGAATATACTGGATCCGGCTCAGCAACACAAAATGTTTCCGATCAAAGCGCGGACATTTTCGTGTGAAGACTGTTAACTTGAAGTAACGTTACACGTCGCTGGCCGGGGTGCCCGGCTCGCCGCCGTGCTTCGCCGTCTCGTAGAGAACCTGGGCGAGCTGCTCGGCCGAGTAGGGCTTGCGCACGAGGGCGAAGCCGTGGGCGTCGTCGGTGGCCAGCACGTGGCTGTAGCCGGAGGTCAGCACCACCGGCAGGTCGGGACGGTCGCCCTGAAGCTGCCGGGCGAGGGCGACACCCCCCATCCCCGGCATGACCACGTCCGAGAAGACCACGTCGAAGCGGTCCGGCGTCCGGTCGAGTTCGGCCAGCGCCTCCTCGGCGGACTTCGCCCAGACCGGCGCATGGCCGAGATCCTCCAGGATCTGGGTGCAGAAGCGCCCGACCCCGAGATTGTCCTCCACGACGAGGATGCACAGGCCCCGCCGCGGCTCCGCCGCCCGGCGGCGATCCCGGTCGGCCCCGGCCGTCTGGGCGGGCGCCGCGACCTGCGGCAGGTAGAGCGAGAAGGTCGTGCCCTGGCCCACCGTGCTCGCGACGTCGATGTCGCCGCCGGACTGCTTGGCGAAGCCGATGACCTGGCTGAGGCCGAGGCCGGTTCCCTTGCCGATCTCCTTGGTGGTGAAGAACGGTTCGAAGATCCGCCCCAGATCCGCGTCCGGGATGCCGCCGCCGGTATCGGTGACCCGCACGGCCACGAACGGCCCCGGCGCGCCGGCATGCCCGCGGATCGCCGGCATCGGGCCGTCGCCGGCGAGGCGCAGGGTCAGGCTGCCTTCCCCGTCCATGGCGTCCCGGGCGTTGACCGCCATGTTGATCAGCGCGGTCTCGAACTGGCTCTCGTCCGCGCGCACGTAGCGGGGCGCCTCGGGCAGGTCGATGACGACGCGGATGCGGGCGCCGGTGACCGAGTCGAGCATGTCGGCGATGCTGCGCAGGCGCGCGCCGATGTCGAAGACCTGGGGCTTCAGCGCCTGCCGCCGGGCGAAGGCGAGGAGCTGGCCGGTGAGCTTGGCCGCGCGGTCGACGGTGTCGGAGACCGCGTCGAGGTAGCGGCGGCGGCGCGCCTCGGCGAGGTCCGGCCGGCGCAGGAACTCCACGGAGGACCGGATGATGGTGAGCAGGTTGTTGAAGTCGTGCGCCACCCCGCCGGTGAGCTGGCCGATGGCCTCGAGCTTCTGCGACTGGCGCAGGGCCTCCTCGGCCTGGCGCTGCTCGGTGATGTCGCGCCCGAAGCCGTAGAACAGGCCGTCCTCCGGCACGACGGTCCAGAGCACCCGGCGCCGATCGCCGGTGCGGGTCAGGCAGGACAGTTCGACATCCTCGACCCGGTTCTCCGCGCAGAGCGGCCGCAGGGCCGTGCGGGCGGCTTCGCGCTCCGCGGCCGCCACGAAGTCCAGGGCGGACCGGCCCAGGGTCTCGGTCTCGGACCACCCGAGCGCCCGGCCCCAGGACGGGTTCACCGACTGGACCAGCCCGTCCCGGTCCGCGACGAGCTTCAGAACCGGCGACAGCGTCCAGACCCGGTCACGGTCGCGGGTCTGGGCGGCGACCTGGGCCTCCAGGCGTTCCGTCCGGGACTGGAGCAGCGTCTCGATCCGCTTCCGCTCGGAGATGTCATGGGCGAAGACGTAGAACCCGTCGACCTGCCCGTCCTCCCCCCGGCGCGGGAGGTAGCGGGTGTCGGCGATCCGGGTCTCGCGGTGCGGAAACGTCCAGGCCCATTCCTGGCGGATCTCCTGGCCGGCGAGCGCCCGCTCGATCGCGGGCCGTCGTTCCGCAAACGCCTCCGGGCCGATCAGGTCCGGGACGGTCTGACCGACGACCGCGTCGGGCATCCGGCCGGTCCAGGCCTCATAGGCGGCATTGGCGAACCGGTAGGTGAGGGTGCGGTCGATGAAGGCGATCAGGACCGGCATCGCGTCCGCGACCAGCCGAAGCTCCGCCTCCCGGGCCTGGAGCGCGATCTCGCTGCGGCGGCGCTCGGTGATGTCGTTGAACAGGATCGCGACGTGGTTCCGTCCCGGCCCGTCGACCCGGTAGGCGTGGACGTCGTACCAGCGGCCCAGGGCCTCGGCCGCCTGCTCGAACCGGACCGGCTCCCCGGTGAGGGCGACCTGGCCGAACAGATCGAACCAGCGCTGCTCGTGGCCGGGCGCGAGGTCCCGCATCCACCGGCCGACCGCGTCGGTCAGGCCGGTCTGCCGCTCGAAGGCGGGATTGACCTCCAGGAAGCGGTAATCGACCGGCCGGTCGCCGTCCGCGAACTTCATCTCGATGAGGCAGAAGCCGGCATCGATGAACGCGAACAGGGAGCGGTAGCGCTCCTCGTTCAGGCGCAGGGCGGCCTCGGCGTTGCGGGAATCCAGCTGCGTCATCACCGCCCGGGCGAGGGCCTTCAGGACGAAGAGCTGCGGGTCGGTGAGCGTGCGCGGCACGCGGTCGAGGACGCAAAGCGTCCCGATGGCCCAGCCGTCCGGCGTCACCAGGGGCACGCCCGCGTAGAAGCGCAGGTGCGGCTCGCCCGTCACCAGGGCGTTGGCGGCGTGCTCCGGCACCGTCGCCAGATCGGGCAGCACGAGGACGCCGTCGGCGCGCATGGCCTCGGTGCAGAACCCGAACGCGAGGGGCATCGATCGCGTCGGATGGCCGAAAGCGGCCTTGATCCACTGCCGGTCGGCATCGACGAAATTGATGTGCGCCATCGGCGTGCCGCAGGCCTGGGCGGCCATCTCGGCGATCTCGTCGAAGGCGCGCTCCGGGGGCGTGTCGAGGATCGCGTAGGCGCGCAACGCGGCAAGCCGCTGCGGATGCTGGGGCTCGAAACCCGACAGGCGGGGTATTGTTGCGGTCCGCGACACGGGATCGTCATAGCCTAAGCTTCCGCTTCTCCCTAGAGCGCATTCCGACGCCGCGTGTGCCGGTTCCTCGAAGGAATGCGCGCTGTCACAAGGATCTGGGGGCGCCGGACTGAGGCAATCCGGTCGTATACCGCTCGCATCGATTTCCGGATCACGCTTCCGAAGAGATGATCGGCCGAAGATGTCTGCGATTGTCGGTTACTAGACATTCGCGTTGACCCTGGCCTCGTCGGGCGCTGTCCCGATCATCATCGGCGTCCTGCAGGGGATTCCGATCCCGTTCGGATGCCGGCCGCGGTGCCATCGCGACCGCGCAACCCGGTGCCAGGCGCCCGGCCGCACCGGCGTCGCGGCGGCCTGTGGATCGGATCGCCGCGGCCGGGAGCCCGCGGGCCGGATGCGGCGTTGCCGGCTCAAAGGGGACGGGTTCGGATCAGGCATGGCCAAACGCAGGACGAAGGCGGGCGCCCAGCAGAAACTGGACGACGCGCCGCTGATGCCCACCGGTGCCCTGGCGGTGTCGCTCCTGGCCTATGCCCAGGAGCCCGGGCCGGTGGTGCACGTCGCCCGGGATAGCCGCCGCCTGGAGGAGCTGTCCGCCGCCCTCCGGGCGCTGGATCCCGATGCGCAGGTCGCGGTCTACCCGGAATGGGATTGCCTGCCCTTCGATCACGCCTCGCCGTCGCGGGCGACGATGGGCGCTCGGGCCGCCGTGCTGCGCTGGCTGACCGACCGGTCCGCCCTGCCGGACTTCGTGCTGACGACCGCTCCGGCGCTCGTCCAGCGCGTGCCCCCGCCGGAGACCTGGGCCTCGGCCCGGGTGACCCTGCGGGTCGGCGATCCCCTCGACGTCGCCGCCGCGACCGCCGACCTGAAGCGCCTCGGTTACATCCTCGACGAGCGGGTCGACGAGCCCGGCGAGATCGCCGTCCGCGGCCGGACCGTCGAGGTCTTCCCCGCCGCGGCGCCGCGGCCCTGCCGGATCGCGCACGCGGAGGGCCGCGTCACGGCGATCCGTTCCTACGACCCGATCTCGCAGCGCTCCGTGGCGGAGACCGACGAACTCGTCATCGACCCGGCCACCGAGATCGTCCTGGAGCCCGGCTCCGGCCAGAGCTTCACACCGTTCACTGGCCAGGAGCACCGCCTCGACCGCTACTACCCGCGCCTCGTCACCTTCCTGGACTACGTGCCCGAGGCCCGTCTCGTGGTCGAGGACGGGACGAAGGCCCGCATCGACGCCTTCTTCGAGCAGATGGACGAGGCCCGCGGACGGCTCAAGGCCCGCGACGAGCGCGCGCAACCCGGCGCCGGCCTCTACCTGACCCCCGAGGCCTGGCACGCCATCGTGGCGGCGCACGGCCGGATCGCCGCCACCGCGGCGGCCGGGGAACCCCGCGCCATGCCGGTCTTCGCCGGGGATCATAGGCCGGGCACGGCCTTCGCCAAGGTTCTGCGCGAGCGGCTGAAGGCCGGCGACGTGGTCGTGCTCGCCGGCACGGTCCGACCGCTGCGGCGCCTCGTGCGCCAGGCCGGCAAAAGCGCCGAGCGCCCGATCCGCCTGATCGACGCCTGGGCCGACGTGGCCGCGGCGGCGCCGGGCGACGTCCTCGCCCTGGAGGCCCCCCTGGCGGCCGGGTTCCGGGTTCCCGAGCAGGGCGCGACCGTGATCGCCGCCGCCGACCTGTTCGGCCCGGAGGCCGCCGTGGCGGGGAGCGCCCGGGCGATCCTGCCGATGGGCGAGGTCGACCTGCGCCCCGGCGACGTCGCGGTGGACCGGGATCACGGCCTGTGCGTGTTCGAGGGGCTGGAGCCGGTGGCGACGCAGGGTGAGGCGCCCTCCGAGGCCCTGCGCCTGCGCTTTTCCGGCGACGCGATCCTGATGGTGCCGGTGACCCAGGCGGACCGGATCTGGCGCTACGGGCCGGAGCCCGACGCCGTCACCCTCGACAAGCTCGACGGCGGCACCTGGCCCCGGCGCCGCCTGGAGGCGGAGGCCACCATGGCGCGAACCGCCCGCCTGATGCTGGAGGCGGCCCGCGCCCGCCGGGAAACCGAAGCCCCGATCCTGACACCCCCGGCACGGGAGATGGAGCGGTTCGCCGCCGGTTTCGGCTTCGCGCCGACGCCCGACCAGGCGGCCGCGGTCGACGCCCTGATGGCCGACCTCGCCTCCGGCCGGCCGATGGACCGGCTGGTCTGCGGCGATGTCGGGTTCGGCAAGACCGAGGTGGCGCTGCGCGCGTTGGCGGCCGCGATCTTCTCCGGCAAGCAGGCGGCGCTGATCGCCCCCACCACCGTGCTGGCGCGCCAGCATGCCGAGACCCTGCGCCGCCGCTTCGGCCGGTTCGGCGTGGAGGTGGCGCAGCTCTCGCGCCTCGTGGCGCCGGCCGAGGCCAGGCGCGTCAGGGCGGGACTCGCCGACGGCTCGATCCGGCTGGTGGTCGGCACCCACGCCCTCGCCGGCAGCGGCGTCTCCTTCGCCGACCTCGGCCTGACGGTGATCGACGAGGAGCAGCGCTTCGGCGCAAAGATGAAGGCCGATCTGCGCCGCCTCGCCGCGGGCGGTCACGTCCTGACGCTCACCGCGACCCCGATCCCCCGCACGCTCCAGGCGGCCCTTGTCGGCCTCCAGAGCCTCAGCGTGCTGGCCACGCCCCCGGCGCTCCGCCAGCCGGTCCGGACCGTAGTGGCGCCCTTCGACGCCGAGGCGGTGCGGGAGGCACTCGTCCGCGAGCACCGCCGGGGCGGCCAGAGCTTCGTGGTCTGCCCGCGGATCGAGGAGATTGCCCCCATGGCCGAGCGCCTGCGCACCCTGGTGCCGGGCCTCACGATCCTCGTGGCGCACGGGGACCTGAAGCCCTCGGCCATGGACGAGGTTATGGTCCGCTTCGCCGACGGCGACGGCGACGTGCTGCTCGCCACCGCCATCGTGGAGAGCGGGCTGGACGTGCCCCGGGCCAACACCATGCTGGTCTGGGACGCCGCACGGTTCGGGCTGGCGCAGCTCCACCAGCTCCGCGGGCGCGTCGGCCGCGGGCAGCGGCGCGGCACCGTCCATCTGCTGAGCGACCCGGCCGCGCCCCCACCGGCGGCGGCGCTCCAGCGCCTGCGCGCCCTGGAGGCCCTCGACCGGCTCGGCGCCGGCTTCGCGGTGAGCGCCCGGGACCTCGACCTGCGCGGCGCCGGCGACCTCGTCGGCGAGGATCAGGCGGGCCACGCCAAGCTCGTCGGGCTCGGCCTCTACCAGCACCTGCTGCAGCTGGCGCTGACCGCCGCCAAGGGCGAGCGCGCCGAGGATTGGAGCCCGGAGATCGACCTCGGCCTGCCGAGCCGGATCCCGGCGGATTACGTGCCCGAGCCCGAGATCCGCCTCAGCCTCTACACGCGGCTGCTGCGCCTGCGCGACGCGGAGGCGATCGAGGCGCTGGCCGGCGAGGTGGAGGACCGGTTCGGGGCCGCGCCGGATCCGGTCCGCGCCCTGTTCGACCTCGCCCGGCTGCGGGCGGCCTGCTGCGACCTGGGCGTCGCCCGGCTGCGGGGCGGCCCGCAGGGCGTGGCGGCCGATCTGCGGCCCGACCGGCCGCTGCCCGCGATGGCGGCGGCACAGGAGATCGTCCTGCGCGAGGGGCGGATGGTGTGGAAGCGTCCCTGTCCCGGGGCCGCGGACTGCGCCACCCTGGCGAGCGACCTCCTGGACCGCGTCCGCGCCGCCCGGGAACGGGCCGGCTGACCTTACGGTTGATCTTGCGCCAGACGCGCCAAACCGTCACAGGCAGTCGCGCAGACAAAGCCAACGGGAGTGTCCCATGCACGTCACGATCGAGCAGGCCGAGAAGGCCATCGCCGCCGCGCGGGCGAAGGCCGTGGAACTCGGCACCCAGATGTGCATTGCGGTGGTGGATTCCGGGGGCAACCTCAAGGCGTTCCACCGCATGGACGATGCCTGGGTCGGGTCGATCGATATCGCCCAGAAGAAGGCCAAGACCTCCGTGTTCTTCGGCATGATGACCGGCCAGATCGGCCAGCTGTCCCAGCCGGGCGGCCCGCTCTACGGGATCGAGCACTCGAACCACGGCCTGATCACATTCCCGGGCGGGATCCCGATCGTCGACGCCGACGGCGTGATGTCGGGGGCCATCGGCGTCAGCGGCTCGACGGTGGAGAACGACCACACCGTCGCGGAGGCCGGTGCCAAGGCCATCGGCCGCACCGAGCTGCCGGCCCATCCCTGGCGGACCTGAAACCCCGGGTCTCTCAGGGGTTGCGGCGCGCCAGCGCGCGGCCGATCCCGAGAAGCAGCATCTCCGAGATCGTCCGCAGATAGGGGTCGCCGTGGCGTTCCAGCGCCGCATGGATCTGGATGCCGTGGTCGGCCGCGGCGTCCAGGTCGGCGCCGCGGCCATCCGAGACCGGCGTCGCCCGGAGGTGGAGGTCGGTGACGTCGATATAGGCGCCGCGCCCGCGCAGCGTGCCGGCCGCGTCGGGCATCAGGCAGCCGCGGTTGAGGATCCAGCGGGTCTCCCCCGCCCCGGTCACGATGCGGAACTCGAGGGAAACCGGGCCGCCGGTCCGCCGGACATGGCGGATCCGGCCGAAGACCCAGTCCCGGTCCGCCGGGTGGAGGCGGACGAGCGCGGCATCCAGCGGCAACGGGATCCCGGCGAGCCTCGGATCCCCCGCCAGCAGGGCGGCCGCGCCCGCGTCCAGCACCGAACGGCCGGCCGGGACGTCCGTATCCCAGGTTCCGACGAAGCCGGCGGCCTGCAGGGCAGAGGCTGCCGTGGAAGCCAGAACCATGGAAATCCCCCCGTGCCGGCTGAGAGCGATGATCGTCCGGCCGCGGACGGATTGATCCGCCACACGGGCCGTCCGCAACTCCGATGTCCAGTATCGACTGAAAAGATCCGGCGCACGACAGCTTCGGACACGGGGTCACGGAAGCCGTCCGGCCGGTCTCACTGCCGATGATGACGATCCAGGGCTCGGGGCAATTCGGGCCTCGACAAACCTCGGTCGTCCCGATTCGACCGAAGAACCGACTTCACATCGCGCAGACGGGGATCAATCGATCACAAATGATCGGTCGCCGCCCCGATCACGCCGGAATCTGTATTCCCACCGTCGGAATGCCCGCCGGCCCGCCCTGGCGCGGGGGCGGAGCGCGCCGTACCCTGGACCTTCCGGTAGGCGTTCGGCAGAGGCCCGATGGATCGCACGGTGGACCGCATCAACCTTCCGCTCTCGCGGGACCGGCTCTGGAACAGCCTGATGGACCTCGCCCGGATCGGGGCGCTCCCCAACGGCGGCAACGACCGACAGGCCCTGACCGACCGCGATGCCGAGGGCCGCGCCCTCTTCCGGCACTGGGGCGAGGCGGTGGGGCTGACCCTCACCGTCGACCGGGTCGGCACCATGGTCTTCCACCGGCCCGGGCGGGATCCGAGTCGGAAGCCGGTCGCCATCGGCAGCCATCTCGACACCCAGCCCACGGGGGGCAAGTTCGACGGACCCCTCGGCGTGCTCGCGGGGCTCGAGATCATGCGCGCCCTGCACGAGGCCGGGATCGAGACCGAGGCCCCGCTCCTGCTGATCAATTGGTGCAACGAGGAGGGCGCGCGCTTCGCCCCGCCGATGAGCGGCAGCGGGGTCGCCATGGGCATCGTCCCCGAGGCCGACATCCTGGCCACCCGGGACCTCGCCGGGCACGCGTTCGGCGACGAGTTGCGGCGCATCGGCTGGCAGGGCGAGGCGGATCCGGCGGCGCTGCGCGGGATCGGCGCCTATTTCGAGCTGCATATCGAGCAGGGCAAGCGCCTGGAGGATGCCGGCCTGACCATCGGGGTGGTCGACCGGGCGCTCGCGCAGATCTGGTACGAGATCACCGTGCTGGGCGAGGAAGCCCATGCCGGCAGCCCGATGGCCGGCCGGCGCGACGCGATGATGGCCGCGGCGGCGCTGATCACCTCCCTGGAGGACATCGCCCGCGACGCGGTCGGCGAAGGCGGCGAGCGCGGCCGCGCCACCGTGGGCGTGCTGACCGCCGAGCCTTCGAGCCGCAACATCACCCCCGGCCGGGTCTGGTTCAGCCTGGATACCCGCCACGGCGATACCGGGCAGCTGGAGGCGATGCGGACGCGGATCCGTGCCCGGGCCGACGCCCTGGCGGCGGAGCGCGGCGTCACGATCCGGGTGGAGGATTTCTGGCGGGCGCCCCCGACCGCGTTCGATCCGGTCCTGGTGGACCGCGTCCAGGCGGCCGCCGAGGCGCGGGGCCATGCCTGGACGCGCATGCCCACGGCGATCTACCACGATGCGGTCTACTGCGCCCGCGCGGTGCCGGCGGCCCTGCTGTTCTGCCCCTGCCACGGCGGGATCAGCCACAACGAGGCCGAGAGCATCACGCCGGACTGGGCGGGGGCTGGCCTGGAGGTCCTGGCCGACGCGGTTCTGGCGACCGCCGGCTTGTCCGCGGCCCGGATCGCGCAGGCCTGAGCGCCGCCCCCGCAGGCGCCCGCCGACCAACGGAGACTGGGTTCCGCATGTCCGACGACAACGTCATCCGCCCCGCCTTCGGCGTGCCCCGCACTCCCGCACCGGACCCGGAGCCCGACCTCGTGCAGGCGCCCCTGAGCGTCGTCGGCACGGGGGCCGGCCACCGGGTCGGCCTGATCCGGGATCCCTCGGCGGCCGAGGGCGACGTCATCCGGATCGTGGTCGGCCCCGAGGGCGAGCCGGGTGTCGAGACCGTGGCGCTGCTCCCCGCCGAGGCGGAGGCCGAGGCCGAGCGGATCGGCTTCGCCATCCTGCGGGCGCTGGAGGTGGTCGAAGGCGCGGTCTGAACCGCCGGGCGGCCGATGCGCGTTCTCGAAGGCGGGGGCACGACAGGCGCGAACGGGCGCCGGATCGCCGGGAGGGATTCATGACGGGCGGCAGGATCTGCAGCGCGGAGATCGCGATCCCCGCGCGGGCCGGGATGGTCTGGTCCGTGCTGACGGATCTGGAATCCTACCCCGCGTGGAACCCCTATATCCGCACGGCGACGGGGCGCCGGCGCGAGGGTGCGCGCTGGCGCCTG
The DNA here is from genome assembly GCF_054049775.1 of Methylobacterium sp. P5_C11. Taxonomy (NCBI): domain Bacteria; kingdom Pseudomonadati; phylum Pseudomonadota; class Alphaproteobacteria; order Hyphomicrobiales; family Methylobacteriaceae; genus Methylobacterium; species Methylobacterium sp. P5_C11. The sequence goes on from NZ_JBFULS010000054.1 coordinate 22,975, forward strand.
GAGCGGACCCTGAACGGCCGCGCCTACCGCGCGGTGCCCGTGACGGTGACCTGCTGGGAGCCCGGCCGGCGGCTGACGTGGCGCGGCGGCGTCGCGATGCCGCCCCTGCTCATCGCCGACCACGATGTCCAGATCATCGAGACCGCCGAGGGCGTCCGCCTCGTCCAGGCGCAGACTGTCGCGGGCCTGCTCGCGCCCGGCCTGTTCCCGTGGCTGAGGACGCGCCTGCAGGCCCGGTTGACCGCGATGAACGAGGCGCTCCGCGACGAGGTGGCGCGCCGGCTGGCCGAGAGCGCGTGACCCCTCGGGTCAGACGATCGGCTTCGGCTTGATGACGGGCGAGCGCGTCATGCTCTCGATCGCCCGGCCGGGCCGTCCGGCCTTCTGGGCGATCTCCTCCTCCTGCTCGGCGATCAGCTGCCGGGCCGGCTCGTCGCCGTCCAGGCCGCCGAGGATCTCGGCCGGCACGCGCCGGTTCGAGGCCCGTGAGCCGTCCGTGAAGACGATATCGAACAGAACGGAGCCCCGCTCCTGCGGTCTCGACTTGATGCGCTTGGCCATAGGTGCTGATACGCCGCCGGAATCGGTCGCGGCAAGGTGCGGCGTCGGGCGGGGGGTTGCGCGGGGCGCACTGCCGAGCCCGCGCGCCGCCTCGCTCCCGCCGCGATCCCTCCGCGCGCCCGTCCGGGACGGGCGCCGGCAAACGAGGACGCGCGCGTGGTACCCTGGGTTCATCTCGATACCGGCTCCGTGCCGGGCGGCGGCACCGACCTGCGGCTGATGCGGCGCGGCGACGAGTTCGCGATCCTCGCCGACACGATCGAGCTGATGAACAACCGGCGCAGCGGCTCGGAGGTGGCGCTCGCGGCGATGACCTGCGCGCGGCTCCAGGACCGGCCGCGCGCCCGGATCCTGATCGGCGGCCTCGGCATGGGCTTCACCCTGCGGGCCGCGCTCGACAATCTCGGCGCCGAGGCGCGGGTGGTGGTGGCCGAGCTGGTGCCGGCGGTGGTCGCCTGGGCGCGCGGGCCGCTGGCCCACGTCTTCGCCGGCTGCCTGGACGATCCGCGGGTCGACCTCCAGGAGGCCGACGTCAACCGCCTGATCCAGGCCGGCCCGGAGCGCTACGACGCGATCCTGCTCGACGTCGACAACGGCCCGGAGGGGCTCATGCGCAAGGCGAACGACCGCCTCTACGACAATTGGGGCCTCAAGCGCGCCCGGTGGGCGCTGCGGCCGGGCGGCATCCTGGGCGTCTGGTCGGGCGCGCCGGACCGGAAGTTCAAGAGCCGGCTGCAGCGCTCCGGCTTCGCGGTCGACGAGCTGCGCATCCACGCGAGCGGCCGGGGCAGCGGCCCGAAGCATGTGGTCTGGCTTGGGACCCGGACCGAGGGAGGGATCGAGGGCGTGGCCGAAGGCCGGGCCGAGAGCCCGATTCGGGGCCGGAGCGCCGAACGGGCGGAGGGCGGCTCCGGACCGCGCGGACCGGCCCCGGGCCGGAGGCGGCCGGCGCGCTAGGGCCGGTCCCGCGCGGGTTGCGACCGGGTTCCAAGGTTCGCGACCGCGGGGTGAGGATCGACGATGCGGCCGCCGCTGCGTTCCAACCAGCCCCCTCATCCTGATGTGAACGCGCCAGCGGGCCTCGAAGGTGGGCTCCAGGGATCGTGCGACCGGCTGGAGGCTCCTTCGAGTCCTCCGCTGCGCTCTGGCAACTCTGGATGAGGGGGCTGGGTCCGAGGGCCGGTCCCGGTCCGGAGTCCCGGCGCGGTAACGCGGGGGAACGGCTCCGGCGGCTGGGGCTGCCGCGCACCGTCGCACCCCCTGTCCCGACGCGAGAGGCTTCCGCACATTTCCAGCATGGGTGCGACGGGCGGGCATCTCTACACGGTCGAGGTCAGGCCGAGCCGGCACGATCCCGGCCGCTTCACCTGGGCGATCCGCGACCGCGGCAAGCTGGTCCGTGGTTCGTACCGCCCGCACAGCTCCGAGCACGCGGCGCGTACCGTCGCGGAGGCCGAGATCGAGCGGCTGATCGGCCAGGACGGCCGCTCCAGGGGGACCTGAAGACGCTCTTGCCGACGATGGGACCTGCTGCCCGGCCAGCGCCACGGAACCGTCCCGGATCTGGAATCGCCCGGCCCGGGCAGAGACCCTGCCGGCTTTCACGTCCGCATAAAAGGATGCCGCGCGTCCGGCGGCGCCTCACTCGCAGCAAGCGCAAAAGATCGTGTCTTTTGCGCATGGCTCAGCGGTTTGACCGGGTCACTTATGCATGGCTTCCGGGCGTCCAGTCCGTTGCCTGCCGCACTGCGGTATCCTATCTCTGCATTGCGGGATGGCGATGGCGTCGCGATCCCGCTGCCCTTCTTGGGCGTTTCCTCCCTAGACTTCGGGCCGCTCCTTCGGGAGTGGCCTTTTTTGTTTGCGCCGAACCGGCGTTTGGGAACGTCGCGATCAAGCGGAACCGGGAGCTTGGCGGTACGTTTTTCCGCCATGGAACACTATCGCTCCACCCTCGGTACCACTGCCGTTGCCGTATTCGGGCTGGTGGTGGCTGCGCATATTCTGCATCCAGGCAATTACGAGGTGCAGACACGTCCCGCGCGGCCGGTCATGGCCGCCGCCGAACCGGCTGCCTGGACCGATCCGCCGGCCCGGCTCGCCGCCACGGAGACCACCGGGGCGCTGGCCGCGCTCACCGCCACGCGGATCGCCGCCGTGGTCCCCCCGGCCGCGGTGCCGGCTCCGGCGCTGCCCGCCGAAATGGCGCGCCCGGTCGAACCGTCCCGCAAGGCCGCGGCGTTCCATCGCGCCCGGGCCGCGGACCGTGGGACGCATCGGGTCGCCCGGCTCCGTCACGCCACGATCGTCCGCACCGCGCAGTCTGATCGAGCCCCCGTCGCCGCCTCGGCTCCGCCGTCGGCCCGCGCCTCCGAGTCCGGGAAGATCGATCCGATCGGTGATATCATCCGCGGTCTCGGTTTCGGCCGCGACGGCTGATTCCGCCCCTGGATCCGATTCGACGGGGAGGGTGAGCTTCATCGTCGGGTGAAGCTCGCACCGGAGGACGAAATCGCCCGGCTCGGCAAGGGTGAGGCGTTCCTCGGCACCCGGCTTCTGAGACCCGGCATCGAACCGAGAACCGGTCCGCTTCGAAGGCGTGATGGGCCAGGCGCGGGTCGCGGCCGTGCAGGGCGTTCGTGTCGGCGCGGTGCAGATACAGGTCCGTGGGCATGTAGCGGCGACCCTGCTGCAGGACGATCCGGGTCGCGTCGGGCAGCGAGGCCCGAGCCCTCTTCAGAGCGACGCTCGTGCCGGCAGGCTCAGGATTCCGACGGCGAAAAGGGGACGCAGGCACCCGCTGCAAGGGGGCATGATGGGCGTCCGGAACCAAACCGATTCGTCCCCATCGGTGTGGAGCGATGACAGGGCGGCCGCTGGAGCGCATCCCGCGCAGAACCGCTGAATGGACCCCTGCTTTCAGGATCAAGATTTATCTGAATATCTTAGAGACGACCAATAAATATTGCATTATATTTGTATCATCCTTCAAGATCCGGGTTTATTTGCTGGTATTCGCCTGATGCCAGGGCGGTGCGGACGTGTTCTCGGAAAACCTGGACCCGTGCCGGCAACTCGCGCCCGGCCAGGGTGACGGCGCGCAGGTGCGCGCCGCGGGTCGCCCAGGGGCTGAGCACCCGCACGATGTCGCCGGCCTTCACGGCGCGGGCGGCGACGAGGCTCGGGAGATGGCCGATCCCGGCCCCCGCCAGGGTCAGGCGATGCGCGGTGGCGAAGTCGCTGACCCGGATCGCGGGGCTCAGGACCAGGGATTCGGTGCGGCCCTGCCCGTCGGTCAGCGGCAGCCCCGCCGTGCCGAACCGCTCTCGGGCGAGGATCAGATCGTGGTCGTGCAGGTCGGCGAGGTTGCTGGGGGCCGGGCGACGCAACAGGTAGGCGGGCGCAGCGTAGAGACCGACCGCCAGGGTCGCCAGGACCAGCGCCCGGTAGCCGGTTTCCTCCGCGCCGCCGAGCCGCAAGGCAAGGTCGATCCGGTTGGCCGCAAGGTCCAGGCGCGCATCGGTGTTCAGCATATCCACGGTGATCTGCGGGTAGGCAGTCCGGAAGCTCGCCACGATCTCGGGCATCACCTCGACCCCGAAATCGATCGAGGTCGTGATCCGCAGGTGCCCGGCCGGCACCGTGCGGGCGTCGCGGGCGGTTTCGGCCGCCTCGTCGAGGAGCGTCAGGCTTTCCTGGGCCTTGGCGTAGAAGGCGAGGCCCTCGGCGGTCGGCGAAACCGCCCGCGAGGTCCGCGCCATCAACCGTGCGCCCAGCGCCTGTTCCAGGCGGGAGATCCGCCGGCTGACGCTGCCCTTGGTCTCCCGCAGGCTCGCGGCGGCGGCCGTCACCGTGCCGAGGTCGACTACGGTGCAGAAGGCGCGCACGTCGTCGAGTCCGCCCCGGAAGGTTTCCGTTCTCGCAACCATGGGGTTCCGGATAGCAGGCTCAATCGGCGCCGTGAACGGGTCTACAGGGCTGCTGCGGCGCAGCGAATCGCGCTCGGCCGTCTGCTCTGCAGGAGACACCCTTGAAGTCGATTCTCGCCACCGGCCTGCTGGCCCTGCTGGTCGCCACCCCAGTCCTGGCCCAGACCCCGCCGACCCGCGATCCGGCCCAGATCCAGTCCGGCACCTACGCGGTCGATCCCGGACACACCCAGGTCGGCTGGCGGGTCTCCCATATGGGCTTCTCGAACTACGCCGGCGGCTTCTCGGACGTGTCCGGCACGCTGGAGCTGCAGCCGAAGACCCCGGCTTCCGCCAAGCTCTCGGTGAAGATCCCGGTCGCCTCGGTGACGACCACCAGCGCCAAGCTCACCGACGAGCTCAAGGGCGACCAGTGGCTCGACGCCGCCAAGTTCCCCGACATGACCTTCGTGTCCACCAAGGTCACGCCGGCCGGCAAGGACCACGCAAAGGTGACGGGCGACCTGACGCTCCACGGCGTGACCAAGGCGGTGACCCTCGACGTCACCCTGGTGGGCGCCGGCGTGAATCCGCTGAGCAAGAAATACACGGTCGGCTTCGAGGCCACCGGCACGCTCAAGCGCTCCGAGTTCGGGGTGAAGACCTACGTGCCGCTGATCGGCGACGAGCTGCACCTCACGATCGCGGGCGCCTTCGAGAAGCAGGACTGACCCGAGAGGATCCGCCATGGCGACCGCGGTTTCCGCGCGGCGGTACTCCGCCGTGGCGATCCTGCTGCACTGGGCGAGCGCGCTGGCCGTGCTCGTCCTGATCGGCCTCGGGCTGACCATGACGCACGCGGCCCTGGCGCCGCTGCGCCAGTTCCAGCTCTACCAGTGGCACAAGTCGGTCGGCGTCACCGTGCTGGCGCTGACGGCCCTGCGCGTCCTCTGGCGCCTGACCCGCCGGCCGCCGCCGCATCCGGCTGGGATGCCCGCGCGGGAGCGCCGGGCGGCCGCGGCGGCGCATCACCTGCTGTACCTGCTGCTCGTCGGGCTGCCCCTGACCGGCTGGGCCGTGGTGTCGCTGTCGCCGTTCAACATCCCGACCGTGCTGTACGGGTTCGTGCCCTGGCCGCACCTGCCGCTGGCGGCCCTCGTCCCCGACCCGGCCGCCGCCGAGGGTATCCTGAAGCGGGTCCACGCCCTGGTGGCGTGGGTCCTGGCGGCGCTGCTTGCGGTCCACGTGGCGGCGGCCCTGCGCCACCACCTCCTCCTGCGCGACGACGTGCTGCGCCGCATGCTGCCGGGGCGTCGGCCGTTGCATGCCCCAACCGTAGAGCCGACCCAATGACCGCGCGTCACCTCTGCCTGCTCGCGGCGCTCCAGAGCGCGCTTCTGGGCGCGGCGCTGCCGGCCTCCGCGGCCGAGTGGGCGGTCGATCCGGCCAAGAGCGCCATCCGGTTCTCCGGCGTGCAGGTCGGCGTCCCGTTCACCGGGCGGTTCGAGCGGTTCAAGGCCAGTGTGGATTTCGATCCCGCCAAACCCGAGGCGGGCCACGCCCTCGTGCTGGTCGACCTCGCCAGCGCGCGGACGGGGGACGTCCAGCGCGACGAGGCCCTGCCGCAGAAGGACTGGTTCGACGTCAAGGCGGCGCGCGAGGCGCGCTTCGAGGCGACCCGCTTCGTCGACAAGGGGCAGGGCGACTACACGGCGATCGGGACGCTGACGATCCGCGGCACGAGGCTGCCGGTGACGCTGCCGTTCCACCTGACCCTCGACGGCGGCACGGCGCATGCTACCGGGCGGGTCGGCCTCGTCCGCACCGAGTTCGGCGTCGGGCAGGGGGCGTGGGCCTCGGGCCAGTGGGTGGCGCTCGATGTCGGCGTCGAGGTCGACCTCGTCGCGGCGGCGCGGCCGGCGGCCGGCCACTGATACCGGTTCCGGACGAGTCCTTCGACCGGCGTCACCCGCTCCGTCATCGCGAGCGCAGCGAAGCGACCCAGGGCAGCGCGCCCTCCGTAAGTGTGGCGCTACTGGATTGCTTCGCTGCGCTCGCAACGACGGCGGCCCGGTCCCGGCCCGCTACCCCGGCCGGTCCTCCGACCCGGTTCCCAGCGCCCGCTGGACCATGACGCTGTCCGACCAGTGGCCGTACTTGAAGCCCACCGCCCGCAGGTAGCCGACCCGCTCGAACCCGCAGGCCTCGTGGAGACGCAGCGAGGCCGCGTTCTCGGCGTCGATGTAGCCGATCATCTGGCGGTAGCCGCCCGCCGCGCAGGCCTCGATCAGGGCCGGCAGCAGCCGCCGGCCGATCCCGGCATGGAGGTGGTCGGGATGCACGTAGATCGAGTGCTTGAGGGTGTAGCGGTAGGCCGGGCGCTTCCGGAACGGCACCGCGTAGGCATAGCCCGCCACCGCGCCGTCCCGGTCGGCCACGAGGTGCGGCAGGCGCTTCTTGCGCATGGTCTTGCGCCGCCGCTTCAGGTCGTCGGGGAGCAGCCGGTCCTCCTCGGCGACGCTGACATCGGTCACGCCCTTGCCGATATGGTGCTCATAGATCGCCACCATCGCCTCGACATCGGCGTCCGAGGAGGCGCGGATCACGATGTCGGGGCAGGAACGGGTCGCGAGGGGCTCGATCGTCTCGACCTCGATCTCCATCAGGCCCCCTCCCGCGCCACGTAGGTGTGGAAGCGGATCCGCCCGTCCGGATCGACCTCGCGGTAGACGCCCTGGATCTCGGCCTCGAAGCCCGGGAACAGGTTGGCCGAGGCCTCGAACATCTTGAAATAGTCGAGCATGGGCTTCGCCCGGTCGTCTAGGCGCTCGCCCGGCAGCACCGTGCCGATGCCCGGCGGATAGACCAGCATCAGCGTGGTGGCGATGCGCCCCTCGGCCTCGGCGATCGGCACGTAGTCGACCTTGTTGCGGGTCAGCAGCTGGGCGGCGCGCTTGGGCGGCATCACCATCTCGGGCAGGTGTTCCGGCGCGAACTGGCGCCGCTGCAGCGCCGAGGTGCCGGCCTCCCGGTGGAAGGCGTGAAGTTCGCCGCAGAGGTCGCGCAGGCGCACGCCCCGGTAGCGGTTCGGCCGGCGGTTGACGAATTCCGGCATGGCCTCCTCCAGCGGGACGTTGTCGTCGTGGAGCCGCTTGAAGGCGACGAGGCCCGAGATCAGCGTGCCGGCCTTGGAGGATTCGACCCCCGGGGTCAGCAGGAAGAGCAGCGAGTTGAGGTCGTTCTTCTCGGCGACGATCCGGTTCTCACGCAGGTATTGCGCCACGATCGGCGCCGGCACGCCGTGCTGGGCGTAGGCTCCCGTGTGCCGGTCGAAGCCGGGGGTCAGCACGGTGAGCTTGTTCGGGTCGGTGATGGCGTAGCCCGGCGCCACGTGGGTGAAGCCGTGCCAGCGGGCGCCCGGCTTCAGCTCCCAGTGGCGCGGCGTGGCGGCCAGTTCGTCGGTGGGCACGCTCTCCCAGGGCACCTCGGCGCCGTCGGCGTTCACCGTCACGTCCGGCACGAAGGGGTCGAAGAACCAGCGCCGGGCCGGATCGCCCTCGCGCTCCTCGAATTCCCGCCGGATCGCCCGGACCTTCTTGCGCCACTCGATCCCGAGCCGGATCGTGTCGTCCCACAGGATCATGCCCGAGCGCCCCTTCATCATCTGGGCGCCGACATCGAGGGAGGCGAAGAGCGGGTAGAACGGCGAGGTCGAGGCGTGGACGAGGAAGCTCTCATTGAGGCGCTTGTGCTCGACCCGCCGGGTCTGGCCGCGGATATGCCCGTCCCGGGTGTGGATCTGTGAGGCCTGGGAGAAGCTCGCGAGCTGCTTGTGGGTCGATTGCGTGGCGACGATGCCGGGCGAGGTCTCGTCGAGGCCGGTGAGCCCCATGGCGAAGCGCCGCGCGTAGAGCGGGTGGAACTTCATGAAGCCCGCCCAGGCCTCGTCGAACAGGATGTAGTCGCAGAGGTGGCCGATCTTCTCCAGGATCGTCTGGGCGTCGTAGATCGTGCCGTCGTAGGTGCATTGCTCGATCACCGCGACCCGGAACGGCCGCTCCCGTCGCCACGCCTCCGGATCGGTCACCAGCGGGTTCCGGCGGATTTTTTCCCGGATCCGGGCCTCATCCAGGGCCTCGTGGTACATCGGCCCGATCAGCCCGTAGGCGTTGCGGTCGGTCTCCAGGAAGATCGGGATGCCGCCGCCCAGGAACAGGGCGCCGTGATGGGCCGCCTTGTGGTTGTTGCGGTCGAACAGGACGAGGTCGTCCTCGGCCACCAGGGAGGACAGGACGATCTTGTTGGAGGCGGAGGTGCCGTTGAGGACGAAGTAGGTCTTCTCCGCCCCGAAGATCTTGGCGGCCTCCTTCTGGGCCTTCAGCGCCGGACCCTCGTGGGTCAGCAGGTCGCCGAGGTCGAGGACCGAGTTGTCGAGGTCGTCGCGGAAGATCGCCTCGCCCAGATGCTCGACGAAGATCCGTCCGATGGGGGATCGGTTATAAAAGATCCCGCCGTTGTGGCCCGGGCAGGTCCAGAGCTGGTTGCCCTTCTCGGCGTAGTCGACGAGCGCGCCGAAGAACGGTGTCTTGAGGGTCTCGGCGTACTGCGTGACCCGGCTGACGAGGCCGCGGGCGATGAATTCCGGCGTCTCCTCGGCGAGGAAGATGTAGCCGTCGATGAAGTCGAGGAGCTCGACCGGGATGTCCTCCAGCCGCTTGCGGCGGACCATGATGACGATCGGCATCTCCAGGCCGCGCCGGCGCATCATGTCGATGAGGGCTGCGGCCTTGCCGTCGAGGCCGCGCTTGCCCCAGTCGACGACGAGGCAGCCGACCGCCGCGTCGGTCTGGACCGCGATGGCCGCGTCCTCGACGCGCCGGGCGCGCACCACCTCGAAGCCGCGCTGCTCCACGGCTGCCACGATCTGGTTGACGCGCGCGCCCTCGAGATCGTCTGGGTCGAAGGCCGGGGCGCACATCAGGACCGTGAAGCGACGGTGAAAGTCCATGGAGCCCTCTCTGGCCTCGGATGCAGCGGGTGGCTTTCCGGCCCGTCTGCGACGATTGCATGACACGGCGCGCGGCGAGCGGTCTCGGTCCGGACGAAACACCGTGATCCGGGCGGGAGCGCGGGAGCGCGGCGTCCCACGCTCACGATTTCCGGTTGAACGCTCCGGTCGATCCAGCCCTCTCGGTCATCGCGAGCGTAGCGAAGCGACCCAGGGCAGCGCGACCTCGGTCAGCGTGGCGCGACACTGGATTGCTTCGCTCCGCTCGCAACGACGGAGGCACCGAAGCGATCGACCTGACACGGTTTCACACCTCAGGGTGCGTGGCGGGGCTGGAGGCCCGCCGCGGGCAACGCGCGACCGGCCTCACACCCCGCGCCGCTGCTCCCAGACGGCCGGGTTGACCAGCCCGCCCGGCCGCCGGCCGGCGAGGACATCGACCACGCGGGTCGCGGCGGTCTCGGCGGTGCGGATCAGGGCCGCCCCGGTGGAGCCGCCGACATGGGGCGTCAGGATCGCCCGGGGCTGGCGGGCGAGGGGGTGATCGACCGGCAGCGGCTCCTGGGCGAAGACGTCGAGCCCGGCGCCCGCGATCGTGCCGGCTTCCAGCGCCTCCACCAGGGCCGCCTCGTCGATCAGGCCGCCGCGGCTGGTGTTGATCAGGAAGGCCTCCCGCTTCATCCGCGTGAGCTGGTCCCGGCCGATCAGGCCACGGGTGGCCGGGGTCAGCGGCACATGCAGGGAGACGATGTCGGCTTCGCCCAGGAGCGCGTCGACCGAGGCGGCCCGCAGGGCGCCGACATTGGCGAAGTCCGCGTCGGGCCGGCTCGGCCCGTAGGCCAGCACCCGCAGGCCCAGGGCGGCGCCGAGCCGGGCGGTCGCCTGCCCGATCGCCCCGAAGCCGACGAGGCCCAGCGTCAGGCCGGCGAGCTCGACCAAGCGGGCGGTGAACTTGAAGCTGTCGTCGCCGGCCCGGACCGAGCGGTCGGCCTCCGGCAGGGCCTTGGCCAGGGCGAAGATCAGCGCCAGCGTCTGCTCGGCCACCGAGACGGCGTTGGCGCCGGGCGTGTTGACCACCACGATCCCGGCCTCGGTCGCCTCGGCGGTGGCGACGTGGTCTGTGCCCGTGCCGTGCACGCCGATCACCCGCAGGGCCGGCGCCGCCGCGATGGCGCGGGCCGGGAAGCCGGTGTTGCGGGTGATGACGGCGACGCAGTCGGCGACCTCGCGCGCCAGCGTCTCGGGATCGGTCCCGCTCGCCGGGCGCGGCTCCAGCCCGGCTGCGCGCAACCTTTCGAGGCCCGCCGCGTGGATCGGCTGGACGATGAGGCACGGACCGGTGATCACGGCGGAAGCTGCCTCTGCAAACGGAAAGGGGTGGCGGAGAAACGTGCGCCCGGCTCGTCTAAGGCGGGGCGTGCAGCCCTGGCAACAGGCGGCTTCGAGGTCCGCATCCTCAACGGCGCGGTCGTGACGACCGGGCGGCGCCTCGTCGACCGCGCGAACAGACAGGCTCTGCCGGAGTGGGCGCACCGCGACCTCCGCCTGCGCCATACAGGTCCCGCCGCCAGCGCGTCCCGGAGCCTCGGGGATCGTGAGGCACCGTGACCTGCCGCCAGCTCCGGATGCTTCGACAACCCCGCGCGCCCTCCGCTCGGACGGGACGATGTTTCACGGGAAACATCGCCTTAACCATGAGCGGAACGCGGACCACTACGTTCCCGCCGCGGGCTTCGGAGGCTCGGCAGCCCGACGGATGGCGATCCAATCGCGCGACCGGGTCCGGGATCGGCCCTCTGTTGCAGCGGCGCCGTCGCCGCGCGCCGCGCCGCGGGTTACCACCGGCCTGACATGACGACATCGAGCTGGCGCACCCTCCGAAACGTGCAGGCCCAGGCGCGGCTGGAGCGCGCCCTGCCGCCGGTCTTCCCGACGCCCGTCCTCCGCCACGCCCTGGCCCGCCCCCTGATCCCGCCGACGCCGCGACTCGCCGTCGAGAGCTACTGGCGCAGCCACATCCTCCGCGCCGACCGGCTGGCCCGCGCCCTGGCGGCCCGCTCGGGGACCCCGGAGGGCTGGACCTGGCAGCTCGGCGCGGAGGGGCGCGCCGGAAGCTTCCGGATGCCGCCCGCGCCCTATCGTGATCCGGCCTTCGCCCGGGGGCGGGGGACCTGTTGCATCTGCGGCCAGCCGGTCTACCGGTTCGGCTGGCACCGGGATCTCTGGGAGCGGGGCGTGCCCAACGCCAGGGCCGGCTGGCACGCCGCCTGTGTCGCCGCCTGGAAGTTCTGGATCGCCCCGCACGCCCAGGTCCGGGCGCTGAAGCTCCGCCAGCGGCATCGCTGCGCCACCTCCGGCAAGCGCCTGATGCGGACGGCCGAGGTCGACCATGCCCTGCCGCTCTACCGGGTCTGGCGGGAGCATCGCGAGGCGCCCTGGCCGGACCTGCTCGGCTACTGGGGCGCGCCGAACCTCCAGGTGGTCAACCGCGCCGTCCATGTCGACAAGTGCCGCGACGAGGCGGCCGAGCGCTCCCGGACCCACCAGCTCGCCCGCTTCCGCGTGGTCGAGGACGAGTCCGGGTTCAGCGTGGTCGAGGAGGCGTGAGCCGCCGGCTCAGCCGCCCAGCGCCCCGAGCGCCCGCGACAGGTCGGCGAGCAGGTCGGCCTCGGCCTCCAGTCCCACCGACAGGCGCAGCAGCCCGTCGGTGATGCCCGCGATCGCCCGTGCCTCCGGATCCATCGCGGCGTGCGTCATGGTCGGCGGATGGGCCACCAGGCTCTCGACGCCTCCCAGCGACTCGGCCAGCGTGAACACCCGCAGGGCTTCCACGAAGGTCTTCACCGCCGCCCGCCCGCCGGCCAGCTCGAAGCTCAGCATGGCGCCGAATCCCGCCTGCTGGGACTGGGCCAGGGCGTGTCCCGGATGCGTGGTCAGGCCCGGATAGTGCACGCGGGCCACGGCCGGATGCGCATCCAGGAAGGCGGCCAGGGCGGCGGCGTTGCGCTGCTGCTGCTCCACCCGCACGAACAGGGTGCGCAGGCCCCGGAGCGTCAGGTAGGCATCGAGGGGCGAGCCGGTGACGCCGATCGTGTTCGCCCAGGCGGCGAGGTCCTCCCCCACGGCCGCGTCGGCGGCGATCACGGCCCCGCCGATCACGTCGGAATGGCCGTTGAGGAACTTGGTGGTGGAGTGGACGACGAGATCGGCCCCGAGGGTGATCGGCCGCTGGAGGGCGGGCGACAGGAAGGTGTTGTCGACCACGGCCAGCGCCCCCGCGGCCTTCGCATCCGCGGTGATCCGTCGGACGTCCACCACGCGCATCAGCGGATTGCTCGGCGTCTCGATCAGCACGACCTTCGGCCCCTCGGCCAGCGCCGCCGCCAGGGCGTCCGGGTCCGTCTGATCGACGAAGGCCACGCGGTAATGGCCGCGGGCGCTGCGGAAGCTCAGCAGACGGTGGGTCCCGCCGTAGCAATCGTGCGGGGCGACCAGGAGGTCGCCCGGCCGCAGGCTCGAGAGGGCGAGGTCGATGGCCGCCATGCCGCTCGCCACCATGACGGCCCGGGCGCCGCCCTCGAGCTTGGCGATCGTGTCGGCCAGGGCGTCGCGCGTCGGGTTGCCGAGGCGGGAATAGTCGTAGGGGCCGGCCTGCTCGAAGGCCGGAAATTTGAAGGTCGTGGACAGGTGGATCGGCGCGATGACCGCCCCGAAGGCGGAGTCCTGGGCCACGCCGTTGGCCGCCGCCACGGTGCGGGCCGCAAATCCCTCTGACATCGACTCTTCCTCCACGCACGGACCGCCCGGTCGGCCGAACCCAGACCCGGCGATCGTTCTTTATGGAGAACGTATCAGACTTTCAAGAGAACGATCGGTCTTCACCAACCTGCGGTCGGCCGGAGCCTGGCCGTCAGCGCGCCGAAGGGCCGTGCGCCGGCTCATCCTGCGATCGGACCGGCGCGTTGCGCCGCTTCGAAACGGTCGACGCGTCGCGCAGGATTCAGGCCGCGCGGGACTCGCGTTTCGCCGACGGGGACGGGCCGTCCGTCTCGGCCTCGATGGAGTCGCGCACGCCGTCGGCTTCCTGAGCCATGGCGCGGGCGAGCAGGCCCGCCCGCCCGGCCCAGAGGTCCCGCGCGTCGCGCAGGGCCTCGATCCGATCCTCGGAGGCGGCCAGGGTGACGCGCAGGGCGTCGATCTCCGCCCGCAGCTCGGTCGTACGCTGCCGCTCGCTCGCCAGCGCCGCCTTGAGCACGCTGAGGGCCGCCTCGGTCGCGCCCCGAGCCCCGGCAGGCCGCTTCGGGCTCGCGGTGGCCTGAGGGGCCGTCTCGGGTCGCAGCTGCGCGATCTCCGCCCGCACCTGCGCGACGTCGAGCCCGGCAACCGCGCGCGTTTCGGGCGCGGTTTCCAGGGAGACGGCCTCGAGGAGGACGGCTTCCTGGGGGACGGTCTGCGGGGCCGAGACACCCTCCTCTTCGAGAACGAGTCCGTGCAGCATGGCGAAGACCCGGTCGCCGTCGAGGCGCGCGAGGTCGAACCCGCTCTCCCTCGCGAGGCCGCTGAAGCGGGCCTTCCCGCCGTCCGACTGGCCGACGAACGCCATCGACCAGTTCGCGAAGCCGCGGCTCTCCGCGGGGCCGCATTGGAGGACGGTGACGTCGCTGTGCCGCAGGTCGCGCTGGATCCGCTCGAACGTCGCCTCGACTCCCCGCCGCGGGCCCTCGAGCACCTGCGCGAAGGCGCCCCCGTTGAACATCAGGGCGCCGGTCACCCCGACCGCCGTGTTGTTCCGCTGAGACGCATCCAGGATCTGCCGAATGGCGGCCATCACTTCCGGCTCCGGTCCCTGGAGCAGGTTCTTGCTGGCATAGACGAGACGGTACAGGTCGCTCATGGCAATGCGTCCGGGAGGGAAGAGGGTCGGGCCTGCGGGAAGCCGGCGAAGACCTGGCGCAGGTCCTCGGCGGGGACGGGTTTGCTGATCAGGTAACCCTGGACGTCGGTGCAGCCCTCCAGGCGGATGCGCTGCAGCTGCTCGGCCGTCTCGACACCTTCGGCCACCGTGGTCATGCCCAGGCTCTTGCCGAGGCCCGCGATGGCCCGGATGATCGCTTCGCCGTCGGGCTTGCTGGTCAGGTCGTTCACGAAGGAGCGGTCGATCTTGATCTTGTCGAACGGGAACGAGCGCAGGTAGCTGAGCGACGAGTAGCCGGTCCCGAAATCGTCCATCGAGACGCGCACCCCGAGTTCCCGCAGCCGGTGCAGGGTCTGGAGCGTCTTGTCGTTCTCCTGCAGCAGCACGCCCTCGGTGATCTCCACCTCCAGCCGCCGCGCCGACAGGCCGGAGCCCGCCAGCGCCGAGATGATCGTCTCCACGAGCCGGTCGCTCTTGAACTGCGCCGGGGAGACGTTCACCGCCACCGACATCGGGTCCGGCCAGGTCATGGCGTCGCGGCAGGCCTGCCGGATCACCCATTCGCCGATCGGGACGATCAGGCCGATCTCCTCAGCCAGCGGGATGAAGTCGAGGGGCGAGACCAAGCCGCGCTCGGGATGCCGCCACCGGATCAGGGCCTCGCAGCCGATCAACCGGCCGGTCGCGAGCTGCAGCTGCGGCTGATAGTGCAGCTGGAATTCCCGGCGGGCCAGCGCTTGGCGCATGTCGAGTTCGAGTTTCCGGCGCGCCTGCATGCGCGCATCCATCTCGGGCTCGAAGAACCGATAGGTGCCGCGGCCGTCGAGCTTGGCCCGGTAGAGGGCGAGGTCGGCGTTCTTCAGGAGCCTGTCGGCGTCGGCCCCGTCCTCCGGCGCCAGCGCCACGCCGACGCTGGCGCCGATCGTCAGGAGATGGCCTTCCACCATGTAGGTCCGGCCGATCAGATCGACGACGCGGCGGGCGAGCGCCTGCGTGCCCGCCGCGTCGCGGATCCCCGTCTGCAGGATGACGAACTCGTCGCCGCCGATCCGGGCCACCGTGTCGGTCGGGCGCACGGTGGAGCGCAGGCGGTCGGCCACGGTCTCCAGCAATGCGTCCCCGATCGGGTGGCCGAGCGTGTCGTTGACCGGCTTGAACCGGTCGAGATCGATCAGCAGCAGGGCGCAGGCCTCGCCGGTGCGCGCGAGGCGGGCCAGGGCCTCGGCGAGGCGCTCCCGCAGGAGCAGCCGGTTGGGCAGGCCGGTGAGGGGATCCAGCCGCGCCATCGCGTCGGCCCGGGCCTCGGTGGCCTTGCGGGTGCTGACGTCCTCGAGGGTCACGACCCAGCCCCCATCCGCGAGGGGATGGAGTTCCGCCTGGACCGTATGGTCCCGGTGCCGCAGCTCGAACATCGCCGGCTGCCGCCGCGCCAGGGACCGACGCAGGGTGCGCAGGAGCGTGCGCCGCGGTGGCGCGGTGTCGCTCCGCAGGGCGCGTAGCAAGGGTATCGCGGCCGCGTTCGCCCGCAGCGAGACCGCCACGTCGGCCAGAAGATGCCGTGCCGGGGCGTTCGCGGCGATCACCGTCCCCGCGCGGTCGATCATCAGAAGTCCCTGCCGGACCGCATCGAGATAGGGGAGCAGGGGATCTCGCGTGACGCCCTGCATCGCCGGAATCGCGTGCGCCGCCGCGCGGTTCGACAGGGCGGCTGGCTGGAGATCCGGGCACATGCCAGGTGGCCTTGGAATGGGCTGCCGTGCGAGGCGCAGCAGGAATACGAGGTCTCAATACGCCGGGAGATGCTAATCCAGCGTTTAAGTATCCTGAAAATACGATCTTGATCTAAGTTAAGCGCCCGATAGCGCTGTGTTGACCGGGACGGGCAGGCCATCGGCAGCGCCCATCCCGGGTGGCGGGAGCGGACCGGCGCGGTCAGGCGCTTATCAGGGCGCTCTTCGGCAGCAGCATGTGAACGCCCTTGTTGCCGTCCACGGTCTGGGTGATCCGCAGGTTCCCGGCCAGGGAGCACAGCATGTAGGCTTGGTTGCGAGTGAGGCGCGTGCGGGCGCAGATGAGGCGGATCATCTCGCGGACCGCCTGCCGCATGGCCTCGTCCAAGCTCTCGTGGAGGCCGAGGCTCATCAGGTCGGTGGCGGTTTCGGCGTAGGGCCAAGTGCCCTGGAGATCCGGGCGCGCCGTCAGCCGGAAGGTGCCGCTCAGGCCTGTTTCCAGCGCGGTGATGCAGACCTCGCCGTCGCCCTGCACGCCGTGGCCGTCGCCCGCGTAGAAGCCGCCGCCGGGGTTGAAGACCGGCAGGTACAGGGTGGTGCCGACCTTCAGTTCCTTGTTGTCCATGTTGCCGCCGAAGGCCCGCGGGATCGACGTGCCGACGCGGCCCCAGGCGGCCGGCGGAGCGGTGCCCAGGATGCCGAAGAACGGATCGAGGGGCAGCTCCGTCCCCCAGGGCAGGCGGCAGACGCCCCGGGCGGTGTCGATGTCGGCATGGACGGTCTCGTAGTCAGTGAATTCGTCCGGCAGGGTGCCGAGCAGCGGCAGGATCGACACGAAGCCCCAGTCGAGGCGGAACGTCAGGTCCAAGATGTCGACCTGCAGCAGGTCGCCGGGCCGGGCACCCTCCACGTGGACAGGCCCGGTGACGAAATGCGGTCCCAGGCCGCGCTCCAGCGTGTCGAGGGCGTGCAGCAGGTCGGGCGGCACCCGGGCCGGATCGGGGTGCAATGATTCGCGGCCGCCCGCCGGATGCGCGTGCAGGGTGACGGTGTCGCCGGACGCGATCGTCAGCACGGGCGGCCGCGCGGCGTCGAAGGTGCCGAGCACCATGGTGTCCGGGATGGCGGGAATCTCGTGGTGACGCGGCATCGTCTGTCCCTCCTGCAATGCTGAGATGGAGCGGCGGGTTGGCAAGTCGCGCGCCCGACGCAAGCTGGGCGCCGGATGATCCTGTGCCATGACCGTTCGCCCGCATGCGCGAGCGGGCCTCCAGGCCAGGGTCCGCAGGACGGCGCCCGGATGCATGCGCGACCCGGCCGCGGCACGTGCGCCACCCGGCCCCTTGCGCATCGCGGCGGGGCCGACTACATCACCGCCATCGGAACCGACGGCCACGCCGTCCTCCGGAACTTCCATCATGACCGCCGGCCAGCATCGACCTTCGGGTCGGGACGCTGCCGGGCTTGAGCACAGGCTCAAACCCGACGTTCGGCACAGGATGGAGCGTCCATCGTCCAACACCGCAGAGGAAGCCCCCTGGGCCGCCCGACGCTGTGCTTTTTCGGCGGATGGCACCGGATACCGGCTCGACCGGTTCGGTTCATTCGCCGGGAAAAGGTCGGTTGACAGGAAATCTGGGGCGGCCTATACGGCGCCTCCCGACGCGGTCCGGAAGAAAAACCGGGCGGGTCGGACGGACTTCCAGAGGTTTAGAAAAGTAGATCTGGCGAAAGCCGAGGTACTTGACTTCTCCTCTAAAGGTAATTACGAAAGTGATTACTGATCTTTGACAAGTTATGATTGAGGAAGGGAGACGCGGGCGGCGTTTGTCCTTGCGGCTGGGTCTTATGGCCTGGCGTGAGAGACTTGTGCCGATCTGTTGTTTTCTTTCTGAGCTCACCGACGGGTATTTGGCGCTGTGAAGCGTTGGGTGCTTGGTCGATGTGAGGCTCCGTCTGAGAATATATGTGATCGGCCAGATCAATCTCTTCAACGTGAGAGTTTGATCCTGGCTCAGAGCGAACGCTGG